>DASXCN010000168.1:0-14663 GCA_036491155.1 Solirubrobacteraceae bacterium
ATCAGGAGATAGCGTGAAGCGCATCTGCCTCCTCGGCGCGGCCATCGCCGCCGTCTTTGTCATCGGTGTCGCGTCTGCCCTGGCCGCGACCTCCAGCGCCTCGAAGGGAGGCAAGAAGAGCAAGACGCCCTCCACGGTCACGACCAAGGTGTCATGCATCTCCTCGCTCACCCTTCAGGTCCCCGCCGGGGCCCAGGACGTCTCCCCCGCCTCTCAGGACGGGACCGAGATGGGCTCGACGAACTGCGCGTCCGTCGGCAAGGGCGTCGAGCTCCAGTCCTTCACCACCTCGGACTCGGGCGACCTCACCGGCAAGTGGCAGGCGTGGTTTGCCACCGGGAGCGTGTTCGGGACGTTCGACCTGACGCCCAGCGACAACAACCCGCCGACCACCACCACGTCGTTCAGCCAGGCCAGCTACAGCGGCACCTTCATCGTCAAGAACGGCACGGGCCCGTTTGCGAAGGCGACGGGGACCGGCACGCTGACGTGCTCGACCCAGGATGCCGTCCACTTCAGCTGCAAGCAGAAGGGGAAGGTGACGACCCCGGCGCCAAAGACGACGACCAAGAAGTAGCCATCTGAAGATGAGGCGAGTGCGGCGGCCGGCCGGCCGGCGGTCGCCGCCCAGCCTCGCTCGATAGCTATCCGGTTGCTGGCGCGACCACTAGTCGCGGCGGCCGCGTCCGTACAGCAGCTTGTAGAAGCGCCGCAGCAGCATCGTCTGACGCGGCTTGTACGGGAACATGAAGGGCTCGCGCTTGAACGGCGCGCGCCGCGTCACGAGCAGCGACTGGGTCTTGGTGTACTTACGGATCCCGCCCGAGCCGTGGCGCGTGCCCAGGCCCGAGGTCTTCCAGCCGCCCATCGGCAGGTTGAGCGCCGAGTAGTTGATCTGCGCGTCGTTGACGCACACCACCCCGGCCTCGATGCGGCGGGCGAGCTGCTCCCCGCGGTCGGCGTCGCCGGTCCACACGCTGGCCTGCAGCCCGTAGGCCGAGTCGTTGGCCAGTCGCACCCCGTCCTCGGCGTTGGCGATCTTCATGATCGGCAGCGTCGGGCCGAACGTCTCCTCCTGCATCAGGCGCATGGAGTGGTCCACGTCGACGAGCACGGTGGGCTCGTAGTAGCGGCCTCGCTCGGAATGCGCGTGACCGCCGGTGAGGACCTTGGCGCCCTTGGACACGGCGTCGCGGACGTGCTCATCGACGATGTCGAGCTGGGGCGGGAAGATGACGGCGCCGACGTCGACGGTGCCGATACCGGTGGGCTCGCCCTGGCGCAGGGCGCGGACCTTGTCGGTGACGCGAGCCACGAACTCGTCGTAGATCGGCTCCTCGACATAGCAGCGCTCCACCGAGATGCACACCTGGCCGCCGTTGTTCATCGAGTAGAAGGTCGCCGCATTGGCGGCCCGCTCCAGATCGGCGTCGGCGCAGACGATCATGGGGTCCTTGCCGCCCAGCTCCAGGTAGCAGGGGACGAGCGCCTCGGCGGCTGCCCGCATCACTGCCTTGCCGGTCCGGCTGGACCCGGTGAACATGACGCAGTCCACCTGGCCGATGAGCGCGGCGCCGGTGCTGCCGTCGCCGGTGGCGACCTGGAAGACGTCCTCGGGCAGGCCGCACTCGCGCATCATGTCGGCCATCAGCAGCGAGCTCAGCGGCGTGACTTCCGAGGGCTTGAGGATCACGCTGTTGCCCGCCATCAACGCCGGGATGCAGTCTCCGAACGAGTTGGCGATCGGGTAGTTCCACGGCCCGATCACCCCGACGACGCCGACGGGCACGTGGCGGATGACGAGCTTCTTGCCGGCGGCCACAGGGTTGTTCCACGCCTTCACCCGCTCATCGGCGAGGTACTTGGCCGCCTCCTTGGCCCAGAAGCCCAGCGCGGTGACGGTGTAGCCGAGGTCGGCCAACTGGGCGTCCTCGTAGGTCTTGCCCGACTCCCGGACCACGGAGTCCAGCACCCGGTCGGCGTGGTCGAGCATCCACTTCTGTGCCCGGCGCATGATCCGGGCGCGGCCGTCGAAGCCGATCGCCTCCCACTGCGGCTGTGCCTGGCGCGCGCGCATGGCCATGGCCTCGATCTCGGTGACGCCGAGCACCGGGACGGTGGTGATCAGCTCCCCGGTGGCGGGGTTCTCGACGGCGATCGTGTGTGCCGCCGCGCCGTTGGTCTCGGCCCTGGTGGTCTCATCGACGCTTGCCATACCTGCTCCTCGTGCGCTCTCGGGGGTCGCCGGCGCTGTCGTGCGCGCCGCGAGGCACCAAATCTAGCGGGCGGCGGGCTCGGGGCGTGGGCGATACACCCGGGTCCAGAGCGGCCGCAGCAGCTGGACGGCCAGCGGCAACGCCAGCACCAGGTAGAAGGCCGACAGGACCGTCCACACCAGCGCGGGCGGCGCCAGCTTGGCCAGGATGGGGTAGTAGCGCAGCGACAGCACCACGGCGAAGGCCACGGTCAGCATCGACCACACCACCGAGGCGATCGCGTACAGGAGCAGTCGCCGGGAGTCTGCGGGTCCCCGGCCAGAGAGGACCTCGTGCAGGTGCCGGGTGGCGCGGCGGCGCAAACCGGGCTCGCGCAGCAGGTCGACGAGCACGTGGTAGCCGTCGCGCTCCATCAGCGGGTTGAGGTTGAACAGCGCGCCCACGTAGCCCCCGAAGGCGACCTGGAAGAGGACGTCCCGGGCGCTGCCTGGGGCGCTGACCAGGCAGGCGAGCGCGAACGCGCCTCCCAACAGGACGTCGGAGGCGGGCCCGGCGAGGCTGATCATCATCCGCCGCCGGCGCGACTCGAACCAGGCGTCGGTGGTATCGACGAACACGTAGGGGAACACCAGCGCCACCTTGATTCCGGCACGGGAGATGGGGCGCCCGTACGACTCGGCGATGAGGCCGTGAGCGAGCTCGTGGCAGACGACGAGGGCAAAGCGCGCGACGACGAACACCAGCGCCCCGAGCCCCACCCGGCTCGCCACCACGAACGGGGTCCCGTAGCGGCCGATGATCAGGGCGGCGAAGGCGACGAGGCCCCCGACCGCGATCACCGCCAGCACCCCCAGCACCGCCGGGTGAAACAACGCCCAGCCCCCGCGCCGGTACGCCGCGGCCATCGCCTGCGGCACCCCGGGCAACTCCCGCTCGCGCGGGGTGATCAGCCGGGTCAGCCATGGGAGCGCGCCGGCCGGCGCGTCCTCGGACTCGACGCCGGACAGCAGGCCCTTGTCGGCCAGTTCGGCCAGCAGACGCGCCAGCCGCGCAGGGCCGTCCGCACCCCAGCGTGCCGCGGCCTCCCCGAGCAACGAGACCAGGTCGTGGTCACCATCGAGCAGCTGGGCCATCTCGGCCTCCTCGGTGGCCAGGCGCACCATCGCCGACGACCGGTGGTCCTTGAGCACGAAGCGCGTGCCGCCCACCGCCTCAGACTCCTCCAGCCGCTTGAGTGACCAGCCCGAGCGAAGCCTGGGCTTGCGGTTCTGCTGCCCGCGCAGGCGCGCCCGGCGCACCGACGGCTGCTCCACGATGAGGCTAATCCCCGCGGGCACCGACACGGTCTTGCCCGCCGCCGCCCGATCGACGCGCTCGGCCACCTCCAGGCGGCAGTCGCCCAGCTCGATGTGCATCCCGTGAGACAGCACGATGGGCTCCGAGAGCTCGCGCCCGTCGACGAACGTCCCATAGCTTGACCCCGCGTCCTGCAGCAGCGGGCCGTCCTGGCCGACAACGATCTCGGCATGCGCACGCGAGACGCTGGGGTCATCCAGGACGAGATCCGACGCAGGGGCACGTCCGATCGCCAACGGGCGGTCCAGCGGCACCCGCTCGCCGCCGGGGAGCACCAGATCGAGATGCACCGCGCCGTCGCGCGGGGTTCCGCACGACCGGCACCGCGCATCGGTCCGCGGCACCTGACGGTGACAGACTGTGCATAGCATCGCGCTAACGGTGGCAGACTCCTAAAGGCAATGGAGGAAGTGCTCAAGCGGGTAGGTCGATTCGACCTGCTCGAAGTCATCGGGCGCGGGGGCGCAGCGGTCGTCTACCTCGCCCTGCAGAGAGATCTGCAGCGACACGTCGCGCTCAAGGAACTGGCGCCGTTCCACCTGGCCGACACCAGTTTCGGCGAGCGATTCGTGGAGGAGTCTCGTCTGGCGGGCTCCATGAACCACGCCAACATCGTCACCGTCCACGAGTTCTTCGAGGACGGGTCCGTGCCCTACATCGCGATGGAGTACCTCCCCCACGGCTCGCTGCGCCAGTACATCGGCCAGCTGTCGATGGCCCAGATCGCCGGCGTGCTCGAGGGGGTGCTGGCCGGGCTGTCACACGGCGAGGCCCACCGGATCGTGCATCGCGACGTCAAGCCCGAGAACCTGCTGGTGGCCGTGGACGGCCGCGTCAAGATCGCCGACTTCGGCGTCGCGCGGGCCTACAGCAAGGCGGCGACCCGCGCCGTGGTGACCGTCGCCGGGACCACGATCGGCACCCCGGCGTACATGTCGCCCGAGCAGGCGCTCGGCTCCGACCTCACCCCGGCCACCGACCTCTACTCCCTCGGCGTCGTCGCCTGGGAGCTGCTCACCGGGCAGGTCCCCTTCGACGAGACCGACACCCCTGTCGCGGTGCTCTACCGCCATGTCCATGAACCGGTCCCGTCCGTGCGCTCGGTGGCGCCCGAGGTGGACGAGGGCATCGCCGAGTGGCTGGAGAAGATGCTGGCCAAGCGGCCCGAGGACCGCTTCCAGTCCGCCGACGAGGCGTGGGTGGCGCTGGAGGACGTGGTGCTGGAACTCTTGGGGCCACGGTGGCGCCGCGAGGCCCGTCTCGCCCTGGAGGACGAGCTCCCCCGCCGCCATCGCACGCTCACGCCGGCGTCATTTCGGTCGATGACGCTGGACACCCCCTCGCCGCGGACCGACGAGACGCCGGGGACGGAGGAGGCGGCCGGCCGCACACCGGTACCCGAGACGATCTCCGGCCCGTCGGTCAAGACACCGCCCCCGACGGTCGCGCCCTCACGGCGGCGCCAACCCAGCCACACCACGATGTTCCGTCTGGCCCGTCGCCACCGCGACGTCGGCGAGGACGAGGGTCCGCTGTCGCCCGACGTGATGCGCCGGCGCCTGATCGCCGCGGGCATCGTCGTCGGCATGATCATCGCCGCCGTGGTGGGCGTGGTGGTGGCGACCTCGGGCAAGCCCGCGCACCACGGGCCGACCCAGGCCCAGCTTCGCGCCGCGCAGCAGCGGGCGCAGCAACAGGCGGCGGCGCGCCGCACGGCACAGGCCGCCGCGGCTGCCACCGCGGCCGCCAACACCAAGGTCGAGACGATCCTCAGGGGCCTGGCTCAAACTCGCAACCAGACCGTCACCCGCCTGCTCAACGAGAAGACCCAGGCGACGCAGATCCGCGACGCCGGCTCGGTTCAGAAGGCGTACAGCACGACCGCGCACAAGGTGGCCTTGCTTCACGCAAAGACGCCGTTGGCGTCGCCCATCGCCAAGCAGCTGACCAAGCTCGCCGGTGAGTACGGGCGCTTGGTGCAAGCCGGGCGCGCCAACAAGCCGGCGGACTGGAACCGCATCTACAAGACCGTGGACGCCGACGAGAAGACGCTCCAGGGCCTGGTGGGCAAGGTCTAGCCGCCGCGATCCCCCGTGGCTGCGGGCGTTGTCGGGTATGGCGGGGTTCATACCCTGGGCCACTTTCAGGGCTGCTGGGTCGGGGTGATACTCCCACTGCGTCGTGTAGTGCGGCGCTACACGAACAGTACGGAGGGTTTTCACATGAGTCTCATCAAGGTCACCGCGGAGGAACTGCACAGCCTCTCCTCCAACGTCGCAACCGGGTCCAACAGCATCCAGGACCAGCTGGCCCGCATGCAGGGCGAGGTCCTCGGCGTCGTCGGCGGCGAGTGGCAGGGTGCCGCCTCGGGTCAGTTCCACGCCCTGTGGGACGAGTGGCAGCGCAGCGCCGCCGGCCTCAAGGACGCCCTGGACGGCATCAGCCGCCTGCTCGCCAACGCCGGCACCCAGTACCAGCAGACCGAGGACGCGATCCGCTCCTCGATGAGCTGACCTGAGGTGCCCCCGGCCGCTTTCGATCCAGGACCAGACCGCCGATGACGACCTTCACAGTCGACCCGGCCACGCTTCAGGAGCTCTCTCACACCCTGCAGGGCGTCCACTCGCAGATGTCGGACATGCACGAGACGGCGTCAGGGTATGAGGGGCTCCTGGGCGGCAGCGACCTGGAGGGCGAGATCGGGGGCTTCTGCAGCCACTGGGGGTACGGGATCGGTCAGCTGGGTGACCACATGACCAAGGTCGTGGGGCACCTCGACGACGCTGCGGCGGGCTATCAGAACTCAGAGCAGCACATCGTCGACGCCGCCAAGCAAGAGGGATAGGACGATGGGCGATCCGTTGACAGACCCGCGCGCGCAGCAGCTGCTGAGCGCGGACCCCGGCGAGGTGGCCACGCTGGCCGCGCAGTTTCAGCGCGTGGCCAACCAGGCCGAGACCTCGGCGGCGGCGCTGCGGGGCGCCCACGGCGACGGGACGTGGACCGGATCGGCCTCGGACGCGTTTCGCACCCAGCTGGGCAAGCTGCCCGGCGACCTGGACAAGGTCCAGCAGTCCTATGGAGACGTCGCGCGCGCGCTGTACGCCTACGAAGCCGAGCTCGGCCCGCTGCAAAGCCAGTTCCGCTCACTGGCCACGCAGCTGACCACCGCCCGGGGCAACCTCTCCACCGCACAGGGCAACCTCTCCACGGCCAAGCGCAACCTCACCACCGCCACCACCGCGCCGCACGCCACCTCCGGCACCCCGGCCGTGGTCAACGCGCACACCGCGGTGTCCGGCGCTTCGGGTGCGGTCGGCAACCTCGAGGGCGAGGTCTCCGGGCTGGAGAGCCGCGGCTTCCACATCCTGGACGAGTTCGACACCGACCGCGGCCGCGCCCGCTCGGCCGTCTCGGGCGCCAAGGGCATCGCGCCGTCGCACAGCTGGCTGTCGGGCGTCTTTCACGCCATCGGCAACTTCGTCGCCGGCGCGGCCAAGGACATCTACGACGACATCAAGGACCTTCCCCACGCGATCAAGAACGTGTGGGACCACCCGGGGAGCCTGGCCGCGTGGGGCGAGCTGGCCAAGGACCTCGCCACCACGGCGAGCATCGTGGCCATCGCCGCTGTGCCCTTCGCCGCCCCCGAGCTGCTGGAGGCCGATGCGGCTGTCGACGCCACCGCTGACGCCGCCGCCGAGGCCGCCGGGGACGCTGCGGGAGACGCGGCCGGCGATGCCGCGGGCGACGCCGCCGGCAACACCTCCAAGGGCTTCAGCCGGCTGCAGACGAACGCGGGGCGGCAGGTCAGCACGGTGAGCGGCAAGGCGGCGACGGGCTTCGGGCTGGCTCACTCGGGCACCGAGTTCGGAGAGGGCGACTGGAAGGGCGGGCTCACCGACCTCGCCTTCACGGCGCTGCCCAACGTCGGGTCCTTCGGCAAGGCCGCCACGGAGATCAAGGCCATCGACGGCGCCGGCGCGCTGGGCAAGGCCGCCGGCGACGGCTTCATGGGGATCAAGACCCCCGGCGAGCTGCTCGCCAACAAGCTCGGCGTCGGCGACGCCGGCGCCGACGCGGCCAAGGAGACGGCGGAGGCATGGGACAAGGCCGCCGAGAAGGCGAGTGACTACAAGCTCGCGCGTGCGCTGGGCCTCAACAAGGCGTTCGCCACGAGCAATGTGTTCCACGACGGCATGCCCGACGTGCTCAAGGACGTCAACATCGACGATTCCTCGGCGGTGGCGGCGGCCAAGGCGCAGTCGATTCAGACGGCCAACCACGCGGCGGGTACGGCGCTTCACGCTGGGCGACCGCTGGCAGGCGCGGTTGATAAGTTGGCGGTTGAGCCGATTGAGCACCGGATCCACGACCAGGTGTCGCCGGAGCCGGCTGCAGCCGGATGACGTTCAGCAACCTGCTAGAGACCTACGCGCTGCACCGGGGTCGCGACGCGGCCCAGGAGTCGTGGGCCGAGCACCACTGGAGCGCCCACTACGTCTTCGCGGTGCACCGCCGGACCGGGAAGGACCTCGTCTTCGAGTGCCGCACCCCGGACGGGCTGGAGATGGTGGACGCCGTCGCCCTGGTGCAGCAGGCCAAGGGCGCGCCCGCCTGGATCGGCGAGGGACTCAACGGGCTTCAGGAGGCGCTGGACCTGCCGGGCGTGGTGGTCATCGGGGCTCTGCGCCCGACGACGCCACCTGAGGACCAGCGTCCGGTGGTGGGCACGCTCACCGTCACCTTTGCCGAGCCCGACGGGCCGTTCGACATCGAGGCCTACATGCCCAAGGACTCCCCGGCGACGATCAAGTCCCAGCAGGACTATCACCAGCTCTCGGACACCATGTGGCGCATCCATCGCATGAGTGGCGAGTCCCAGGGCGAGGGCAAGGAGCCGCTCCCGGTGCTGCTCATCGAGTACGTGTGGCTGAGCAAACTGGGTCTGGTGACGATGGCGTTCGCCACCACGCGTCTGGACATGATGGGCGACAAGCCGCGCGAGCTGTTCGATCAGATCCGCCAGTCCGCCTACATCGGCGAGAACCGGAGCATGGCCTCCTAGTGCGCCTGGCTCAGACGGGCAGCGCGACCTGGACGAGCTCGAACCCGCCGGGATCGACGCGGTAGCCGCAGCCGGGGCGCACCGGCGGGGTGGGCCGGCGCGGCAGGGTGACCCCCAGCAGCGGCCCGTCGACCTGGACGTCGGGCTGCAGCAGCAGGCCGGTGCGGGAGCGGCGCGCACCCACGCTCCAGTGCCCCAGAGTCTTGAGCGCGTCGGTGCGCCCGGCGACGATCGCGTGCAGGTTGGCGCGCGGTGCCGCGAAGAGGTCGGAGAGCCCGCGGGTGGGATCGTCCACGACGTCGGCGTCGTCGACCAGCAGCACGTGCAGGCGCTCAG
Organism: Solirubrobacteraceae bacterium; assembly: GCA_036491155.1. GTDB lineage: Bacteria > Actinomycetota > Thermoleophilia > Solirubrobacterales > Solirubrobacteraceae > Palsa-465. The sequence continues at coordinate 8,977 of DASXCN010000168.1, forward strand.
CGTCGCGCAGCTCGGCGACGAGCTCGCCCAGCCGGTCGGCGGCGGTGACCACCTTGGTGAGCGCCGCGCACTCGCGCAGGGCCGAGCGCCGCGTGGCGATGCCGACGAGCGGGATGTCGGGATACAGCCGCGCCAGCACCTCCGCCACCACCATCAGCGCCGTGGTGCGCCCGGTCCGCGCCGGCCCGGCGATCATGGCGTGATCGCCCTCATAGAGCTCGAAGCCCGCTGGCTCGAGCGTCTCGTCGCCGATGCCGAACGGGATGAACAGCGGCTCGCGCTCCGCCCGGCCCGCACCCAGCAGAGCGTCGATGCCGACGCTCTCGGGCAGCACACCCACCGGCGGGGGACCGCCCTCGGCGGGCGTGGCCCCGGCGACGCGCTCGGCGCGCGCGGCGACCTGCTCGGCCAGCGAACGATCGGGATCGGTCCGCGCCACCTGGATGACCTGCGCCGAGCCGCCGACGACGGCGCGGCCGGGCACGAACTGCGGGATCGCGCGCCGCATGAGGCCGAACTGGGCGTAGTCGGCCACGTCGGCGAGCTGGAAGGCGAGCCGCTGCTGGGCCAGCGAGGCCAGAGCGGTGGGGACCGCGCCGAGGCGATCGGCGGCGATCGCGACGTGGATGCCGAGCTCGGCCCCGTCGGACCACACCCGGGCGAGCGCCTCGCGCAGCGCGTCGCCCCCGATGTCGCCGTGCTCTGAGGCAAAGGCCCCGTAGCCATCGAGCAGCACCACGATCCGCGGTGCCGCGGCCCGCGCCGCCGGGTCCATCGAGCGCCGCACCCCCAGCTCGCCGCGCAGCCGGCGCAGCAGGCGGCGCTGGCGCTCATGCTCGACCGCGCCGATCACCGCGCCCACGTGCGGCAGGCCGGCCAGGGCGCCCAGCTCGCCGGCCCCGAAGTCCAGCACGTACATGTGCAGGCGGCGCGGGTCCGACGTCTCGGCCAGCGACAGGGCCAGCGTGCTCAGCGCCGTCGTCGTCCCGCTGCCGCCGATCCCGTACAGGAGCAGATTGCCGGCGGCCAGGTTCCAGCCGATCGGGTATTGCGCCTGGGCCTCGGGATCGTCGGCCAGCGCCAGCGGCACGACCAACCCGGCGTCGCCACCCAGGCCGCGCGGCGGGCCCATGGCCAGCAGCTCGTCGAGCCCCACGTGACCGGGGAGGGGCGGGAGCCATGGCCGGCGCAGGCTGTGGGCGCCGGCGAAGGCGCCGGTGGCGGCGACGACGAGGCGCTGCAGGTCAGAGGCCGCCGAGACACGGTCCCCGCCCGCCCCGGCGCCGTTCTGGCGATCGCCGTCGCCGGCGACCACGAACGGCTCGGTCGAGACCGCGGCGGCGGCCGGACCGGCGGTGATCCCCGAGACGAGCGCCGTCTGCACGGGGATGAGCTCGGAGGGGCCGAGGCGGACCTGCGCGCGCCCCGGCTGGTTACGCGGGATCCTGGCTGCCGCGGGCGAGTCGATGACATCGGTGGAGTCCTGCGGCGTCTGCACCCGCAGGCACACGCGCAGATTCGTGTTGGCACGGATGTTCTCGTTGACCGCGCCCGACGGGCGCTGCGTCGCCAGCAGCATGTGTACGCCGAGGCTGCGGCCCCGCTGGGCGATCCCGACGAGCGAGGGGACGAAGTCGGGCAGCTCCGAGGCCAGCGTCGCGAACTCGTCGATGACCACCAGCAGCCGAGGGAGCGGCGACGCCTGGCCCTGCGCGACGAGGCGGTCGTACTCGATGAGGTCGGTCGCCCGGTGCTCGCGCAGGACCCGCTCGCGGTAGCGCAGCTCGGCCTCCAGCGACAGCAGCGCGCGCTCGCCCAACTGCTCGTCGAGGTCGGTGACCATGCCAACGGTGTGCGGCAGTTCGGCGCACTCGCCGAAAGCCGACCCGCCCTTGTAGTCGACGAGCACGAAGTTGATGCGCAGCGGCGAGTGGGCGGCGGCCAGCGCGGCCACCAAGCTGCGTAGCAGCTCGCTCTTGCCCGCGCCGGTGGTACCGGCCACCAGGCCGTGGGGCCCATCGCTGACGAGATCGATGTCCAGCGGGCCGTCCTCGGAGAGCGCAAAGCGAGCCTGCAATCCGATCTCGCCGGTGGTAGCGGCCCAGCGCGCGCGCAGGTCGTCGGCGTCGGGCTCGCCCATCCCCAGCAGGGAGAGCAGGGCGATGTAGGCGGGCAGGGCGCCGCCCGCCAGCTGAAGATCGGCGTCCTCGAAGCGCGCCAGCGCGATCGCGCACTCGCGCGCGGTCTCGGGCGCCATCCCCGCCACCAGCAGCGGGTCGATGCGCTGACCGGTCTGGGGGCGCAGCAGCCGGGTCTCGCCGGCCTCGTCGGCCAGCTCCACCACCGTCGTGCACGCCGCCGGCAGCCGTTCGCTGCTGCGCGCGATGACGATCCCCGACACCTTCTCGCCCGCACGTAGCAGCGCCCGGCCGGGGGCCCCTCGCCCCTCGATGAGCGCAGGACTGTCGAGCACCGCCAGCACCTGGCGCGGGTCATCCGCGTCGCGATCGGCGAGCTCAGCGGCCAGCGTCGCCCCGGCCGTCGTCCCGACGGCGAGCTGGCGCCCGGCGGCGCCGCCCGCGTCGCGCGCGTGCGGCAGCCATTTGACCCAGTCCCAGTCCTCGCGGCCCTCGGGCTCGGTGAGGACGGCGATGGTGAGGTCCGCCGGTCCGTGCAGGACGGCGGCCTGGCACACCAGCGCCCTCGCGACGCTGAGCGCCTGTCCGCGCTCGCCAACGATGCCGACGACGCCGCCCTTGGCCAGCGGCACCTGCACCGGCGCCAGCTCCAGCCACCCATGCTCGGCCAGCACGACCTCGGCCTCGGCGCCGGGAGTGTGGCGCTCAGCCAGGCGCGGTCGGAAGGGCACTTCGCCGTAGCCGGCCGAGAGGGCCAGGAAGTCGTCGTCGAAGGGGCGCCGTTCCCACAGCCGTGGATCGGGGGCGATGGCGCGGCGGGCGATCTCCGCGAGGTCGGGGAAGCCATCGCGCCGGCGGGTGAGCTCCTCCTCCTGGCGCACCGCCACGTCGCGCTTGAACGCCCTCATCTTGTCGTCGTAGTCGCGGCGGTCCCCGCGTGAGCTACGCGTCGCCTGCCGGCGCTGCTCCAGCCAGCTGCCGATGACCATCACCGGGCTCAGCAGGCAGAACAGCGCGAAGAGGATGTTCTTGAGCACCAGCACCATGACGACGCCGAGGATGAGCGGGCCGAAGGCCGAGGCGAAGCTGAAGCGCGGCCGGGACGCCTCCTTGGGCTCCTCGGGCGCGGAGAGCGCCGCATCGGCGAGCAGCGGACGGTTGCGCGGCGGGCGGTTGAAGGGGATCGTCCCCGCCAGGTTGGCCTGGCGCACGGGATCCACGGGCAGGCCCGCGACCCGGGGGGCGACGATGAACGCGACGTCGCCGGCTTCGAACACCGCATCGGGCTCGACGTCGGTGGGCCGGCGGATGCGCTTGCCCTCCACCCAGGTCCCGTTGACGGACTCGAGATCGGTGACGGTGGCGCGCAGCCCGCCGGGGCTGGGCTGGACGCGCAGATGGCGGCGCGAGACGCCCTCGTCGGTGAGCGTGACGTCGCAGTCGCTATCGCGGCCCACGACGACCCCCTCGGAGGTCAACGGGACCGACCGGCCGGCGTCGAAACCGGCGATGACGCGCAGTTCCAGCACCGTGGCCGCGGACTCGTGCGCCTCGGGGGCCCGGTCGGCCGGCTGGATGCGCGCGCCCTCGTAGAGGCCGATCTCGGTGAGGGCGAGGTCCACGTGGCAGAAGCGACCATCGACGACGATGCCTCGAGACTGGGCCGCGTCGGGCAGGGCGTCGAGCAGGTCGCCCACCGTGGCGTCCTCGCGTCCGAGCCGGAGCTCCAGGTCCTCCGGCGCGCCGGCGTGGTTGTCGAGTACGACGCGCATCTAGTGGTCTCTCGCGCGGATGCGGCCGCACCGAGAGGTGCGACTGGTGGATGCCAGGCAAGGACGCAGGACCCGACGTGTAGCAGCGCTACACGAGGGTCCGAGGACACAGCCTGGCGGCGCCAGGCGCGCCTCGAATGCGGGCGTATCCGCGTGAGCGACCACTGCGAGCCTGAGCGTACCGACGGGGTGGGCGCCCCGGGTATTGCGCAGTCGATACCCCGGGCCACTTCCCCAGCAGCTCGCGCCGCCTGATACTCGTCGCCATGTCTGGGTTTGTCGTCGATTCGCGCACCCTCGTCGCCGTACGCGACACGCTGGGTCAGCTCAACGAGCAGCTCGTCGGCATGCACACCGTCATCTGGCATCAGTGGGGCACGCTCGGCGGGCGCGCGCTCGAATCAGAGCTGGAGCATTTCTGCGGTACTTGGCACTACGGCGTGACCGAGCTGGGGGGCCAGCTCCAGGACCTGACGCGCCGTCTGAGCGAGGCGGCCGCCGCCTATGACCGCATCGAGCAGCACATCGTGCACGCCGGCGGCGGGTCAAGCTCGACCGGCGGCGTCGCGCCGACGCCGCCCGCCGGGACCGGCCACACGACCAGTGGGGCCCACCACACGGCCAAGCACAGCACTCCCAAGCACGCGAGCAAGGCGCACTCCGAGCCGTCGCCGGCCAAGCACCACTCGGCGAGCGGCGGCGGGGGCCGGGGCGGCGCGCACTACTCGGGCGGCGCGGGGCTGGTGGGGGCCCCGAGCGGCACCGGCAACACCGGGCACTCGGGCGAGAGCCACCGCGGCGGCGACAAGCACGGCGGCGACAAGCATCCGGGCGTGGGGTCCGGCACGACGGTGATCGGCGGCGGTGCCAAGCACAGCGGGGCGGAGTCGGGCACGGGCACGACGGTCATCGGCGGCGGCGGCAATGGCGGCGGCGGGCGCGATTCCGGACGCCATCACCCGAGCAGCGGCTCAGGTTCGGGGACGACCGTGATCGGTGGCGGTCCCACTCAGACCAGCAGCTCCGGCTCCGGGTCGGGCACCACCACGATCGACGAGAAGATCCACCGGGCCGAGGAGCACCAGCGCGCCGAGCTGGCGTCGGTGCTCCATATGGTCAAGGATTGACCCGCGGTCCACACAGGGCACGGGTCGCACATTAGAATTCCGCGCGCTTGATGGCAAACGCGAACGGATTACGCGGCATCATCGGGTTGGCGCTGGCGACGCTGATCGTGCTGGCAGTGGGCGTGCCGGCGGCGCAGGCCGGCACCTGGATGCAGGTCTCGTGCGTCAACCCCGACGGGTCGGCCGCGCCCTCGCAGGGGTGGACGCAGAGCACCTCGGGCCCAACCGATCCCGCCGGCATCGCCAGCACGTTGTGCTCACCGGGCACACCGATGGTGGCCGAGCTCAGCGCGACCGGTGGGGTGGCGGCACCGCCGAACTCTGCGGAACTGCTCACCTTTCAGCCGCCCGCCGGGTCGGCGCTGGCCGGAGGGTCAGTGGACGTCAACATGTCGTCCGACGGGTTCGGCAGCGCCGCGGGTGGCAGCGCCGTGTCCGCCTCGCAGCTGTTTGAGCCGTCGCTGAGCACGCCCTTCTTCCGCTGCGTCGCCTTCTTCACGACGTGCGGCCCGTCCCCGGACTTCAGCGGTGTGGTGAACCTGCCCCACGATGTTGGGGGCAACCTCATCGCGGCGGCGAGCTGCTCATCGTCGACGGGCACCTCGTGCGACCAGAACGCCAAGGACAACGCGTGGGCGCTCATGCAGGTG
>DASXCN010000169.1:0-7182 GCA_036491155.1 Solirubrobacteraceae bacterium
GAGCAGGGCGGCAAGGGCGAGGGGACCGTTTACGCCTATCACTTCGCCGCCGGCGGGCGCGAGCGCGACTACCGTCTGCACGTCTATGAGAGCCCCGGTGGCCTCCAGGAGTCAGACCAGCTCTCCTCCTTCGTCACCACCTGGCACGTCGACCCCTCGCCCACCGGTAGCGAGGTGACCGTCGAGAGCTCCTGGGACGGAGCGGGGGGGATCGCCGGGATCTTCGAGGGCTTCTTCGCGCCGATGGGGATGCGCCGCATCTACGGCCAGGTGCTGGCCAACCTCGCCGCGGCCGTCAGCAGCTGAGCGCGGTGCCGTCCGCCTCAGACAGCGGCCTGCAGATCGGGCCGCTCACACCGGCCGACCGCCAGGCGTGGGAGGCCCTGTTCCGCGGCTACATCGACTTCTATGAGCGCACCCTGCCCGACAAGCGCTACGAGCAGGCGTGGGTGGAGTTTGAGAGCGGTGCGCGGATGCACGGCCTCGGCGCGCGACTGGATGGCGAGCTGGTAGGGATCGCGCACTTCTTCGTCCACGCCAACACCTCCGGCCCCGACGTCTGTTACCTCCAGGACCTCTTCACCGCGACGCGGAGCCGCGGCCAGGGGGCGGCCACGGCGCTCATCGAGGCCATCGCGTCGTGGGCGCGCGAACGGGGCTGCATGCGGCTGTACTGGACCACGCACGAGTCCAACGCCACGGCGCGCCGCGTGTATGACCGCGTCGCCGGCAACCGTGGGTTCATCCGTTACGAGCTCGACCTCTGAGGCCCTCCGCCACCAGGCGAGGCCTGGCTAGGACGACTTGACCGCGGGTGACGTGGCCAGCACGTGCCCGCCGGAGTCAAGCGCGCGCACCGCCACGTAGGTGGAGTGGCGGCGCAGCGCGATCGGTGTCTCGAACGCCGCCTTGCCGGCACTCGCCACCACCGAGAGCTTCGAGGCGGAGTTGCCGCCCAGCACCTGCCAGCGGGCGAGCTTGGTGGAGCCGTTCCAGCTGGCGTACACGGTCGTCTTGCCCTTGGTCGTGCGCGTGCCGATCGCCGGGGGCGTGCTGGGCGTTCCCGTCCACTGATAGCGGAAGGACCGGTAACTCTGGTTGGCGTCGACGAAGCGGCCGTCGAAGTCGGTCTTGCCGTGCGAGTCGAACTCCGTGACCCATGGCTGGGAGCCGAAGCCGACGAGCGAGTCGCCGTTGCGCAGCAGCTGGTCTGAGCCCTCGTAGCGCGCGAGCACCGCGGGGGAGTGAGTCTGCTGGCTCACCAACGACGCCGTCATGTGCGTGGTATCGAGGCGCAGCGTCAGCCCGCGGGACTGCTTGTGGATGTCGGGCGGTCCGGCGCCGTCGTCGAAGATGGTCATGAGGTTGCCCGACACCAGTCGCGCGTCGTGCTGGAAGGCGAACGTGGTGTTGGCGCCCATCTTGAAGCTGGAGGACTTCCCGCCCAGCGTCCACACGATCTGACCGGTCTGGTGGGAGACGTCGTAGACGCCCCAGGTGTCACGTGAGGAGACGATCACGTCCCCGTTGCCGATCAGCTGAGCTGAGTTGAGGTGAAAGTAATCCCAGGGGTGACCGGTGTTCTTGGGGACCGGCTGGTAGCTGGCCGTGACCGGGATATGATCGAGGCTGTCCCACTGGAACAGGACCAGGCCGGTGGGAATGTCGATCTCCTGCACCACGCCGTCGAGGACGATCCGGGACTGGGAGGTCTTGCCATTCGACACGTTCCACAGGACCGGGTAGTACGCCGTGACCAGCGCCGTGTTCTGACCCGTGATGGTGAACTCGTGCAGATCGGAGTTCACCCCGTTCGCCGCACGCACAGTGGCCACGTGCTGGTAGGAGCTGTTGTAGATCTCGTCCACGCCGGACCCGGTTCCGGCGAAGCTGACATTGCCCTGCCACCAGGTCAGGACCGGCTTGCCCTGATAGCTCTGGACGTTGAAGTCTGTGGCGGTGTCGTTGTGGGGCACTTGCTGGTACCAGATGAGGCCCCCATAGGGCCCGAGGATCATCGGGCCGTTCTGCACCGGTCCGTACTGCGGGGCGAGGAACAGGTCGCCCCCGGCGGCGACCGAGGCCGACGCCTTCTTGGTCACGGTGAACGCGGTGGGTGCGAGGTCCGGACGTGACACGAAGCGGGTGATGTCGTTGCGCACGCGCGGGGCCGGGCGCACGCCGGACAGGGGGATGTCGCCGGCCGGGTTGGCGATCGTGAAGCTGTAGGCGCCCGCAGTGCCGCCGACGACGTTCAGGCTCGTCTGCACCGTCACCGTCTCACCCGCGGTGAACGGCTTGCTGGGAATGAAGCTCGCCCCGTCACCGTCGGAATCGCCGACGAGGCGCCCTGTGTGCCCCCCGCTCTTGGATCCCACCACGGCGATGGCTCCGACCTGGCTGGCCGGCACGCCCCTCAGCGTGATCTGGCTCGACGGGGCGGCGACGTGTCCGCCCGGGATGGGGAACACGTTGACCGGGGCCGACGCGGCTTGGGCGAGGGCCGCCGGGCCCAGCGCCGCGGCGGCGGACAGCAGCACCGCGAAGGCGGCGAGGCGCAGGTGGCGGCGGCGAGAACGGGTCGGACGCTGCGGGTGGGACATCAATCTCCTTCGTGGACGTGGTACTGCTCCGGTCGACCCGTCACGGCGGCCGAGTCCACGCTGTAACACGTGACTGCGCCGAGAGTTACGACGAACCTAACGCGGGACGGTGACACGTTCCCAACAGTGTCACCGCCCCGGTCAGGTCAGCGTAAGGATCGCGGCCTAGTACGAGCCCGGAGGCGGCAGCGGCAGCGAGTTACCGCTGGGGACGCCGAACGCCTTGGACGTGCGCAGCAGGTGGCCCTTGGCGTCAAAGGCCTGCACCTTGAAGACCTTGGCGCTCTTGGGCGGCCGGATCGCGGTCTCGAAGCCCGTCCTGGCGTGCGACGCCACGACGGGGAGCTTGTTGGCGTTGGACCCGGCCAGCACCTTCCACGAGGCGACCTGGGTGGCGCCGTCCCAGCTGGCGTACACGACGACCTTGCCGCCCTTGACCCGGCGAGCGGCCCCGCTGGGCGGGAAGAACGGCGTGCCGACCCAGTTGTCGGTGAGCAGCGCCCGGTAGCTGAGGTCCTTGCCCGGCCACAGCGCGTCGAGCAGGAGCTGGCCGCTCTTGGAGTACTCCGAGAAGTACGGGTTCGAGCCCCAGCCCACCAGGGCGTTGCCGTTGGACAGCACGCTCATGCTGCCCAGGAACGCCGGGTCAAGCGGCGGGTTCTTATGGGTGTAGGAGTTGGCCAGCGACGCGGTGTGGGCGCCCGTGTTGAGGTTGAGTACCAGCCCACCGGAGTCGCCGTTGCGCGGGCCGAACACGCCGCCGGCGAGGATCGCGCAGCAGTTGTCGTTGAACAGCGAGACCTGGTTGTGGGGGAGCATCTGGACGTCGTGCTGCCACGCGAAGGCGGCGTTGCTGTCGCTCTTGAAGCTCGAGGCGTTGCCGCCCAGTGTCCAGATGGTCTGGTTGGTCTTGGTGTTGATCAGGTACGCGGCCCACGTGTTACGCAGAGACACGAGGATCTGGTTGCCGGGCAGCACCTGGACCGAGTTGATGTGGTACGCGTCCCACGGGTTGGCAGCAGCGACCGGCGGGGGAGCGTGCTGCTCAGCCTGCGACAGCGGGACGTTGGGCGTGCCTCCGGGGTTGTAGGCATCCCAGGTGTAGAGGAGCTTGCCCGTCTTGATGTTGAACTCCTGCACCCCGGAGTCGTAGACGATGCCGCTGCTCGAGCCACCGAAGGCCGTGAGGTCCTGGTTGGGAACGGTGCGGTACACGGTCACCCACATGTTGGGCCCGCTGATCACCGCGTCATGGACGCTGATGATCCAGGGGAGCGTGGCCTTGATCGTCGCCACGTGCCGGTAATGCTGGTCGACGATGTCGACCTCGCCGCTGGTCGATGCGCCGGTGTTGGTGACCACGCCCTTCCAGTACGTCAGCACCGGCTTGCCGTTGTAGGTCTGCTGGCGCAGGTTGGTGGAGGTGACGCTTGTGCCGATGGGCAAAAACCACACTGGCTGGAGCTTGGAGTCCAGCATGAGCGGCCCGCCCTCGCCCGTCATGGGGCCGTCCACGGTGAGGTTGGGGAAGTTGTCGACCAGGAAGTTGCCCGCGGCGAGCTTTCTCGTCTGCGTCTTGACTGTCGCGCGCAGCTTGGGCGGGTGCAGTCGCGGGGCCGACACGAAGGAGTACGCGCCCTTTGTCGTGAATGCACCAATCGGCGCGGGGGTGGCGGCATGCGCACTGGTGGCAAACGCGCCCAGCGCACTCCCGCCCGCCAGTGCGAGCGCGACGATTGACCTGCTCAGCAACGTTTTCAACGTCATCTAGGTTCCACCCATGTGTCGAGGGACAGGCTTTCTGCGGACAAATCCCCGACCGAGACGCCGAGACAACTCACTGCGCCGCCACAGTACGGGGTGACCTCTAAGGCGTCAACAAGTTAGCCCCGATTAAGATGCGGTGATATTGCCATTAAGTCGCCCCCGGTGCTGGTGGCGGCCGATGGCGAACGTCGCCTCGAGGTGGCCCGCCGCCCAGCAGGAGGCGCTTCCGTGGCACTCCTCGAGTCGCCTCAGATCCGCGTGGAGCGTCGCCAGGGCCTGGGGCGAGAGGATCGGGGCGATGTTGTCGAGCTCGTAGGGATCGCCTCTGAGGTCGTAGAACTCCCGCTCGCCGTCCTTGTACTCGACGTACAGAAACGTCGGGGTGCGCATCGCCTCGTACGATGGCGGATTTCCGCTAGAGCGGTCCTGCTCGTCGGGGTCGCCGGGGTCGGGTTTGGGCCCGTGGTGCTCGACCAGGATCGTGTTGCGCCAATCCTGCGGGATGTCGCCGTGGATGAGCCCGAGGAGGCTGTGGCCGTCGCCGGAGGCCATGCTCGTCCCGCCCATCTGCGCGAAAGTCTGGGCCAGGTCGACGTTCTCGGTCATCGCGTCGGTGGACGTCCCCGCGGGCACCCCAGGGCCGGCGACGACCAGCGGGACGTGGATGTCGGTGTCGAAGGCCGTCAGCTTGCCCGGGGTCAGGCGGTATTCGCCGGTGTGCAGGCCGTTGTCGGAGCTGAAGACGATGTAGGTGTCGCGGCTCAGCCCGTTGGCCTGCAGCGCCGCCCGGACGCGGGCGATCATGTCATTGACCGACATCACGTCCTGCACCCGCCGGCGGAACGCGTGGTTGATCTTCGCGATCTGGTGGTCGCTCAGCGGGGGGTGTCCGGCCAGCCACGACGGGGGGTTGGTGGGCAGCACGTCGAAGTTGGCGGGCCGCGGGGCCATGAGGCCCGGCCACGCATGGCGGTCGCGGGGGGCCGGCACGTACGGAGTGTGCGGACCGAAGGTCGCGAGCTCCAAGAAGAACGGCCGGTCCATGGTGGCCGAGCGGTCGATGAAGTGGACGCCCCGGCGCGCGATCACGTCGGTGAGGTAGTCCCGCGGGGCGTGCCCGAAGTGGTGGACGGTGCCGTCGATGTTCAGCCTGTAGTTGAACTCGCGGTAGCCCCACCCGGCGACGTCCCACTCCGACCACCCGGGTGGGACGGCCGTCGAGGGGATCGGCGACCGCCTCTGCAGGTACCCGTTGATGTACTTGCCCATCATCGCCGTGCGGTAGCCCTCGTCGTGCAGAGCGACGTTGAACGTCCGGTCCTCATCGTCGTGGTTGTAGAAGGCGTTGAGCCCGCCGAAGGGGCCGCTGTTGGTGAACACGCCCGTGTCGTGAGGGAACTCTCCGGTGAAGATCGAGGAGCGCGACGGGCAGCACAGCGAGTCCGACACGAAGTAGTTGTTGAACGACGTGCCCTCGCGCTGGAGCTGCTGCACCTGCGGCATGTAGGGGAGCAGGTCGAGCGAGAGGTCGTCGGTGAGGACGAAGACGATGTTGGGGTGGTCAGGCCCCGGCCGCAGACTGGCGGGGACGCCGGTCCCCGTCCTGTGGTCCCCGCCCGGCACCGGGGCCACGTGCGCGTGCGGCCCGCCGTGGGAACCGGGCAGGAAGCCGAGCGCGACGCCGATGGCCGCGGCGGCGGCCAGCAGCAGTCCCAGCAGGGCAGCGCGAAGCAGCGGCCCGTGACCCGGGGTCCGGGTGGGGTAAGTCGTCATGACGTTCTAGATCAGCGGCGGGCGGGTTTGAGAAAAGACATCACGTGGTCGACCTGGTCAGGTGCGAGCGGAGCGGTCTCCAGCTCCGGCTCCTGATCAGGGTGCGCCGACAGCCCCCGGGTGATGATCCCAAGATAGCGCCGCCACAGGTCGGGCGAGACATCACGCGAGGCGTCGATGAGGGTGCTCAGCATGAGCTGGATCACCGGGAGGTCGGGAGCGTCGATGTCTGAGCGGATCTGGCCGGCCTCCCGGGCGCGGCGCACGAGCTCGAGCCCGATGGGCAGCAGGCGGTCGCGGATCTCGGCCACCCGGTCCAGGCCGTCGGTGCTGGCCGTGATCAGGTCCTTGACGCCGCGGTCGTTGGCCTGCAGCTCGAGCGCGCGCCGCAGGAAGGTCTTGAGCCCGCACCAGGCGTCGGGGTCCTCGAGCGCGCCCGAGGCGAGGGCGACGAGGTCCTCCAGGCGCTGCTCGAACAGCTCCTCGATGAGCAGGGTCTTGTCGGGGAAGCGGCGATAGACCGTCCCCACGCCCACTCCGGCATGGTGCGCGATGTCGTTGAGCGTGATGCCCAGGCCCTGCTCGGCGAACAGCTCGCGGGCGGCGTCGAGGATCCGCTGCCGGTTGCGCTCGGCGTCGCGTCGAAGGGGCTTGTCGGGCTGGGTCAACGTGATGTTCCCGACGGTACCAACAAGTGGATTAGCGTTATCCGGTTTTATGCTAGGGTTCTGTTGAAGTGGATAAAATATATCCACTTAGATACCAGTCATCCACTTTCTGAAATCTCATGCCACCCTGGTGGCTCAGGCGGCCATCCACGGCTACACCACCGCGTTCACGGTGTCGGCGGGCGTGTTCGCCGCCGCCGCGGTCGGCGCCGGGCTCCTGTTCACGCGCACGCGTGAGGAGGCCGGTCAGTCCCAGCGGCCGATCGGGTACTCGATCGACGCCTGGGCGGCCGCGATACGAGCGATCGGCACCCGGTAGGGCGAGCAGGAGACGTAGTCCAGGCCGGCGCGGTGAAAGAAGACCACGGACT
>DASXCN010000170.1:0-5336 GCA_036491155.1 Solirubrobacteraceae bacterium
CGGGCGCTGGGGTGCTGCTCGACGACCGCCGGGGGTCGGGCTGGACGCTGGCCATGGTCGGTGGCCAGCTGCGCAAGACCGGGGCGGCACAGGTGATCCCGCTGACCCTGGCGACCGCCTTTTAGACCGGCATCTCGCGGCTCAGCGGGCCTGCGGGTCAGGCGGCCTGCGCCCGACCCGTCGCGCTGCTGCGCAGGAGCGCCGACCGGTACCCCGAGGCGAGCTGACGCAGCGAGGCGTCCCAGGTGCGCTCCTGAACGATGGACAGGGCGCTCTTGCGCAGGCGCTCGCGCAGCGCGGTGTCGCGCACCACGGTGAGCAGCGCGCTGGCCAGTGCCTCGCTGGTCGGCTCGGCCAGGAGCCCCGTCTCGCCGTGGGCGATGAGCGAGGTCGGTCCACCCTCGGCCACCGCCACCACCGGCAGCCCGGAGGCCTGGGCCTCCAGGATGACCTGGCCGAAGGTGTCGGTCCGGCTCGCGAAGAGGAACGCGTCGGCCGAGGCGTAGGCCTGGGGCAGATCGGCGCCCGATAGCCAGCCCAGGAAGGTGCCGTGCTCGCCGAGGCGCTCGCGCAGGACGCCCTCCTCGGGACCGCCGCCGGCCAGCACCAGATGCAGGCGCGGATCCTCCTCGCGGGCGCGCAGGAACGCGTCGGCGAGTAGGTCGACGCCCTTCTCCCTGGTGAGGCGCCCGCAGTACATGACGTTGACCTTGCCGCCGAACATCTCCGCGTCGCGCAGGCGCGGATCGAAGCGGTCCAGGTCGACGCCGCGGTCCCACCGGGCGACCTTGGTACAAGCGATTCCGAGCTCGGCCAGGCGCTCGTCGCTGGCCGGGCTCGGTGACAGGACGAGGTCGCAGGCGCCGTAGAAGGCGCCGAGCGCCGCTCCCGCGATCGCCTCCAGTTGGGCCGCGCCGGAGCGCAGGCCCGCGTACGCGGCCAATTCGGTGTGGTAGCTGCCGATGACCGGCAGGTCCAGGACCCGCGCCAGCAGCCACGCCCCGATGCCGCAGGGACCGGGGGAGGTGAGGTGGACGAGGTCATAGCGACCTTCGGCCAGCGTCTCCACGATCGCCGGGAGGCTGGGGACGCCAACCTGCAGCCCCCGGTAGAAGGGGATGTCGATCTCGGCCACCGCGCTGAGGCGGCGGTCGACGTCGCAGTCGGTGCCGATGACCTCGACCTCGTAGCCGGGGATCCCGCGCTCGCGGATCTGCTGGATGGTGTGCGTGACCCCATGCATGCCGCCCAGGCCGTCGGCAACCAGCGCCACCCGTGGGCGATCGCCGTCAGAGCGCGTGAGCTTGAACTTCTCGCGGCCCAGGAAGGCCGTGGCGGCGGCGTAGGGGATGCCGGGAATGCAGGCGTCGAACAGGGCGGTGGCGTGGCGGCCCAACTCGCGCGCGGTCGCCTCGGGGTCGGCGACGATCTCGCGGACGGCATGGGCGAGCTTGCGCTCGTGGATGCGCCGCGCTCGCCGGCACAGGTCGGGATGGCTGAGCTCGCCCTCCTGCAGCAGCTCGAGCAGCGTCTCTTCGTCGATGGGGTGGGCGGGGTCCTCATCCATCGACACCAGCCAGGAGCGCAGGAGCGCGCGGGCGTCGTCGGGACCGAGGTCGGTGCCGGCCTTGCCGCGGCGGAGGTCGCCCTCGCGCATGACGCGCTCAACGATCTGCAGGACCGCCTCGGGCTTCGGCCTCCCCGTGTCCTGCGACGGCGCCAGGCTGCGGATGGCCAGCGACATCGCGGCGTGGGTCCACTTGGCCGCCGAGCCCTGCGCGCCGTGAGCCTCCGCGTGGCCGTCGCGGACGTGGGCGAGGAACTCCCGCGGAGTGGCCGCTCGCGGGGTCTCGGTGAACGTCCGCCCGATGTCGATTCCGGCGTGGTCGTCGGAGCCGCCGATGGCGGTGCCGCCATGCGTCTCGATGTAGACGAACGCCGGGAGGTTGAGCTCCTTGGCCCGCGACCCATTGCGCGTCTCCCAGATGGGGAAGAGCTGAGCCAGGCGGCGACGGTGACGCGCCGTCAGCGGCGCCTCGACGGCGTAGAAGGGGTGAGCCAGGGCGGTGGTGATCCCGTGCTCCTGGAGATAGGCCGCGCAGTTCTCGACGTTGTCGTTGTGGGCCTGCAGCCACTCATGGTCCTCAGGGGTGATCCCGTAACAGAGGACGTGGACCGCCTGGGGCTCCCCGGCGAACCACACCGTGAGCTCCTCGGAGATGAACGTGTCGGGGAGGTGGGCGATCTGCAGCGCGCCCTCGATCGTGTCGTGGTCGGTGATCGTCACGAAGTCCATGCTGCGGCGCTTTGCCAGCTCATAGACCTCCTCGGGGGGCGTGGCGCACTCCGGCAGGCTCAGCGACCGCTGGATCCCGAGCTTCGACAGCTCCGACGCCGTCGAGTGGACATGCATGTCGGCGCGACTGTTCTCGTTCATGACCCACAGCATTGGCGCGGGGCCATCCGCGCCCGTGAAGAAGGCGCACACATCCTGTAACGATCCTGTGAATCAGGGCATGCCTGGCCCGCCCGGGCGAGAACCATGGAGCACATGACGCCGCCGGAGCTGTCCATTGCTGCCCACAATGACTCCGCATTGCTGGACGCGGGGCGCCTGCGCATCGAGGTGTCGGTGCGGCCGTTTTCGTTCACGATTCGCCGCGACGGCCGCCGCCTGATCCGTGCCGGCGGCGCATGGCTGGCCGACGGGGAGGTCCGCGACCAGTTCGTCCAGTTCACCGAGGGCGTGATCGCCCACGAGGAGCGCGCGCCGGCCCAGCGGGCGCGCCACGCCATCCTCATGCGCGAGACCGAGCGCGGGGTGTGCCTCAGCTTCCGCCTGGACGGCGGCCGGGCTGTGCACGCCCGGATCGAGGTGATCGCGACCGATCGCGTGCGCCTGACCCTGAACGCCGACTCAGAGCCGCTGCGCCTGGGTCTTGACTGGGACCGGCGGGCCGAGGAGCACCTGGTGGGCCTCGGCCTGCGCCATCACGCCCGCTTCGATCAGGCCGGCCGTGACATCCAGCTGGGCGCCGACCGCCGCTACACCGGACCCGACTGCCCGGCCGAGATGCTGGCCGAGGGCGGCGTGCCCCAGGGCGACTGCGCCCCCGTCCCATGGCTGCTCTCCAGCCGCGGCTACGCGATCCTGTGCCGGACCGACGCCAACGGCACGTGCTTTGACCTCGCGGGCGAACGCATCTCGGTCTCCACGCGGGCGCACGCCGGGCCGCTGGTGCTCGACGTCCTGTGTGCCGGCACGCCGGCGGCCAACCTGCGCGCGCTGTGCCGCCTCACCGGGTTCCCGATGCAGCTGCCCGAGTGGGGCTACGGCTTCTGGAAGAGCCGCGACGTGCACGAGCACCAGGACGACGTGCTGGACGACTATGAGGGCTGTCGCCGCAACGCGATCCCCCTGGACGCGATCGTCATCGACTCCCCCTGGGCCACGCAGTACAACACGTGGCGGTTCAACCCCCACCAGTTCCCCGACGCCCACGGGATGGTCACGCGGATGCGGGCCGACGGCGTCCGCACCGTGGTGTGGGTCACCCCGTGGGTCAACCTCGACTCGACCGACGGGCAGATCCCGCCCCAGCCGGCTTCCGAGCGCCTGCATGCGCAGCCGGCGCCCAACTACGCGCCCGCGGCGGCCGCCGGTCATTTTGTGCGCGAGCCGCCGGATGACACGGACGCCGCCCGGCAAGGCGAGGCGGGAGGCAGAGCCGGCGGCGAGTCCGTGGGCCGGCCGTTCGTCACCAAGTGGTGGATGGGCACCGGGTCGGTGGTGGACTTCACCAGCCCCGCGGCGGAAGCCTGGTGGCGCGAATCGGCCAAGCGGGTGCTGGAGCTGGGCGTGGCCGGGATCAAGGCCGACGACGGCGACGGCTACTACATCCCTGACCGGGTGAGGCTCGCCGACGGCCGCTCAGGCGCGGAGGCGGCATGGGCGTTGGGCGGGATGCACCGCGAGTGCCTGCAGCGGGCGCTGGATGAGGTCCACCCCGGCGAGGGGGTGCTGTTCGGGCGCAGCGGGTGGACGGGCCAGCACGCCACCGGGCTCACCTGGGGTGGGGACCAGGTGTCTGACTTCTGGTCGCTGCGCGTGCTGGTGGTCGCCGCACTCACCGGCGCGTGCACCGGGATTTCCAACTTCTCGCATGACGTCGGCGGGTACCTGGGGCACAAGCTGGTGGAACGCTGCCCGCCTGAGCTGCTGGTGCGCTGGCTGCAGTTCGGCTGCTTCTCCCCGCTCATGCACGCGCACGCGCGCATGCCCCAGGAGCCGTGGAACTACGGCGACCGGGTGCTCGACCTCTACCGCGGCTACGTCCTGCTGCACGAGCAGCTCGTTCCCTACATCCGTGCCGCCGCGCTCACCGCGGCGCGCACCGGCGTGGCGATCATGCGCCCGCTCTGCCTCACCGACCCGGCGGACCCGCGCGGCTGGAGCATCGCCGACGCCTACGGCTTCGGCCCCGCGCTGTGGGTGGCCCCCGCCCTGGAGCAGGGGATGCGCGAGCGCGAGGTGCCCTTGCCCCGCGGCGAGTGGGTGGAGACGTGGTCGGGGGAGACCGTCCGCGGCGGCGGCGATGTCGTCGTCCCCGCGCCGATCGATCGCATCCCGGTGTGGGTCCGGGCCGGCTCGATCGTCGTCACCTACCCGGCGTCGCACGTGGCCGCCGGGCTGGGCGACGTGCCGGAGCCAGACCGCCCGCTGCAGGCGACGCTGTGGGGTGAGCCGCGGCTCGGCCACACCGCGGCGCGACTGGCCGACGGCACCCGAATCGCGTGGCGGGCGGGGGAGTGGGAGCTCCCCGAGGGGCGCGAGATCACCGTGTTCACGCGCTGATCTATGCTCGCGCCGTGCACTTCGCGGAGCTGACAGACGTCGAGCAGCGGGTGCTCGGCTGCCTGATCGAGAAGCGCTGGACGACGCCCGACCAGTACCCGCTCTCGCTCAACGCGCTGCGGCTGGCCTGCAACCAGTCCACCAACCGCGACCCGGTCACCGACTTCGGCGAGGGCCAGGTCCGCGACGCCGCCCAGCGGCTGTCCAAGTACGGGCTGGCCCGCCTGGCCAGCGGCGCCGGCTCGCGCGCCACCAAGTACCGCCACCTCGCCGAGGAGGGCCTGAACCTGGACCGCGAGCAGCTCGCCGCGCTGGCGGTGCTGCTCCTGCGCGGCCCGCAGACGCCCGGCGAACTGAAGACCCGCAGCGATCGGATGGCTCATCTGGCCACGCTCGCCGACGTCGAGCGGGTGCTGGGTGAGCTCGGCGACAAGGGCTACGCCGAGCGGCTGGAGCGGCGGCCGGGCCAGAAGGAGGATCG
>DASXCN010000171.1:0-13122 GCA_036491155.1 Solirubrobacteraceae bacterium
GTGACGGTCGTGGAGGGCGTGGGCGGTCTGCTCGTGCCGCTGGGGCCCGACCTCGACGTCCGCGACCTGGCACGCGTGCTCGGGCTGGCGCTGGTAATCGCCGCGCGCCCCGGGCTCGGCACGATCAACCACACCCTCCTCACGCTGGAGGCGGCGCGCGCGGCCGGGCTGACAGTGGCCGGCGTGGTGCTCACCCCCTGGCCGCTCGAGCCCGGCGTCATGCAGCGCTCCAACCGCGAGACCATCGCGCGCCGGGGCGAGGTGGAGGTGGCGACGCTGCCGCCGGTGGCGCGCGCCGATCCCCAGCTCCTGGCCGCCGCCGGCGCCGAGCTGCCGCTGGAGCGCTGGCTGGCCGGCTCGCTCCCTGGCGGCTAGTCCTCGTAGGGCGTGAAGTCCCTCTTGCGTGCGCCGCACACGGGGCAGAACCAGGTGTCCGGGATGTCCTCGAACTCCGTTCCGGGCGGGATGCCACCGTCGGGATCCCCCTCTGCCGGGTCATAGATGAACCCGCAGGATTCGCACATGTATCTCATCGCGGGCAAGCGTAGCGTCAGCAGGGCAAGCCCCGCCGTGCGCTGATGGGCGCAGCGTTGGGGTAGGGTCGAGCTGGTGGACACCCCGCGGCCCGCACCTGGCGAGGAGCTACATTCCGGCCCCGAAACGGTCCCACGGCTGGCCGCCACGGTCATCCTCTTACGCGGCGGCGACGAGGCGCTGGAGGTGCTGCTGGCCCAGCGCAACCCGCAGGCGCGTTTCATGGGCGGAGCGTGGGTGTTCCCGGGTGGCGCCGTCAACGCGGAGGACGGCGACGGCGAGCCGGGGCGCAAGGTCGCGGCGATCCGCGAGCTGCGCGAGGAGGCGGGCGTCGGCCTCGACGACCCCGAGGCGCTGGTGGCCTTCTCGCGCTGGATCACCCCGGCGGTGGCCAAGATCCGCTACGACACGTGGTTCTACCTGGCGACGGCGCCGGCGGGCGCAGAGCCGCGGGTCGATGGCCAGGAGATGGTCGACGCGGGCTGGTTCTCGCCGCACGACGCCCTGCGCGCATACCGGACCGGCGAGATCATGCTGGTGTTCCCGACCATCAAGCACCTGGAGCAGCTCTCGGGGTTCGCGTCGGCCCAGGCACTCGTCGATCACGCGCGCGGGCAGACCGTGGAACCCGTCCAACCCCGGGTCATCGGCATGGGCGAGACGGCCCGGATCGTCCTGCCCGGCGAGCCCGGCTATGACACTGACCCCGGCGAGCCCGGCTATGACAACTGACCCCGGCGGGCCGGAGCGCCGGCCGCTGACCGTCGCCGTCACCGGCCCCACCGGAGACATCGGGCGCTCGCTGCTGCGAGCGCTGGACCGCGACGACCGCGTGGCGCGGATCGCCGCGATGGCCCGGCGGCCGTTCGATCCCGCCGCCGAGGGCCTGGGCAAGGTGGAGTACCGCCGTGCCGACGTGCTGGACGCCGACGCGGTCCGCGAGGTGATCGCCGGGGCCGACGTGGTCGTGCACCTGGCCTTCATGATCATGGGCGGCACCCAGGAGACGACGGAGATCAACCTCACCGGCTCGCGCAACGTGTTCCGCGCGGCCATCGACGCCGGCGTCGCCCGGCTGGTCTACGCGTCCTCGGTCGCCGCCTACGGGTTCGGCCCCGACAACCCGCCCGTGCTCACCGAGGACCTCGAGCCGCGGGGCACCGCGCGCCACTACTACTCGGCGCAGAAGGCCGAGCTGGAGCAGGCGCTGCGCGAGTTACTCGACGGCTCCGGCGTCGCCGCCTACGTGTTCAGGCCCTGCATCGTCGCCGGCCCCGACGCGCTCACCCTCGTCCAGAGCATCCCCTACGTTCGGCTCTCAGACCGGATGCCGGGGGCGGTCCGGCACGCGCTCGAGCTCCTGCCGGTGCTCAAGCCCGTCATCCCCGACCCCGGAGTCCCCTTCCAGCTCGTGCACCACGACGACGTCGCCGCCGCGTTTCAGGCGGCCGTGGTCGGTGAGGGCGATCCGGGCGTCTACAACCTGGCCGGCGGCGGAACCCTCACCCTCGCCGACCTCGCCGACGCCCTGGGTTGGTACAGCATCCCCGTGCCCGACCTGGCCATCGGCGCCGCCGCCGAGCTCGTCGCGCATCTGCCCTTCATGCCCGGCGAGGCCCAATGGATCGAGAGCCTGCGCCGGCCGGTGATCATGGACACGACCCGGGCCCGCACGCTCCTCGGCTGGGAGCCGCGCCACGACGCGCGCGAGACGCTCGAGGCGATGGTGCACACGGCCCGGGCCGAGCGGGTGATCCGGTAGGTCGGTTGTCGGGAGTTGTGGCCGATCTTGAAGCCATTTCCTTCACTATCGACCACGACTCGCACGAGGAGCGTCTCGCGGGTCGCCACTGACCCAGCGACCTTCCCCTCGTTGCCCGCCGCTGGCGTTCGCCCGTGCCCAGCCCTGCAGACAGGGCCCACGCAACGCCGCAGCTACGTGTCGGCGTTGAGGTTCGGCAGCCCCAGCGACTGCAGCCAGTTGCTCACGGTGATGTTGAGCGTCGTGAACTCGCCGGTCCAGATGAGCACGCCCATGGCGATCAGGACGGCCCCACCGAGCCCGATGACAACCGGGTAGTAGCGCTTGATCACCGTGAAAGCGGAGGTCGCGGTGCCGAAGGCCAGGCTCGTGATGAGGAACGGGACGCCGAGACCGGCGCAGTAGACCGCCAGCAGGATGGCGCCGTGCGAGGCCGAGTTCGAGGTGCCCGCCACGGTGAGGATCGCCCCGAGCGTCGGACCGGTACACGGGGTCCAGGCCAGCGCGAACGCGGCGCCGGTGAGCACCGGGCCGCCCCGGCCGGCGCGTTGCATGAGCCCGTTGACGTGCCACTCGCGCGAGAGCGCGGGGATGAAGGGCGCCAGCATGAAGAGCAGGCCCATCACGATGATCACGCCGCCGGAGATCTTCAGCGCCGTGGGTCCGGTCAGGGCGAAGTGCAGGGCGCGCTGCCCCAGCAGGCCCAGGGCGATGAAGATGAAGGAGAAGCTCCCCACGAAGGCCAGGGATGGGCCCAGCACCTGGGGCGTGTTCACCTCGCCGGGCTGGCCGCCGGCGACGGCGGAGATGTAGCCGGGCACGAGCGGCAGCACGCACGGCGACAGGAACGAGATGAGCCCGGCGCCGAACGCAACCGGCAGTCCGATTCCCGAGGCTGCGTCGACCATGTCGGTTCCCGAGAGTACCCGCTGCGGATTGACCGGACATGAGGTCGGCGGACGGCGCCATGGCGCGGACCGGCGTCGCCGTCGGGCCGCCGGGTTGCAGGACCGACCGGACTTTGGTCAAACTTTCCTCATCGAATGACAAATGCTGAAACTTTCCCCCGCGTCAGTCGTTAGGATGAGTCAGAGTTCAACGTGGAAGCCTCTGCACTCCCACCTTCGGTAGCACTGACAAGGACGAGGCTGGCGCTCGGCGCTCCGCTCCTTCGTCTCCGCTCAGATGAACAGCTCGTTTCCCTGTTCCGCGGGGGCAGCGAGGAGGCCTTCCGGGCCATCCACGATCGCTACCGCCAGCGCATGTTCGCCTACACGCGCCAGATGCTGTCGGGCTCCGCGGTAGACGCCGAGGATGCGGTCCAGGAGATCTTCGTGCGCGCCTACTCCGGGCTGCGCTCCAGCGACCGGGAACTGGCCCTGCGCGCCTGGCTGTACCGGATCGCCCACAACCGCTGTATTGACGAGCTGCGCCGTCCGCAGTCGGTGGCCACCGAGGCCATCCCCGCCACCGTCCCCAATACCGGGGGCGATCCGGTGGTGCGACTGGAACAGCGTGACGCGCTCCAGCGCCTGATCGCCGACGTCCAGCGGCTGCCTGACCAGCAGCGCTCGGCGCTGCTGATGCGCGAGCTGACCGGCATGAGCTACGCCGACGTCGCGGGTGCGCTGGGCGTGTCGGTCCCCGCGGTCAAATCGCTGCTCGTCCGCGCGCGTGTGGGACTGGCCCAGGCCAATGAGGCCCGCGACACCGCCTGCGCCCGCATCCGCGAGGACCTGATCCTCGCCCACGACCGCGGAGTGCGCTCCAGCGGCCTTGCCCGCCGCCACCTGCGCGACTGTCCCCACTGCCGGCAGTTCCGCACCGAAGTTCGCGGGGTCAGCCGCCAGCTTGCCGCGTTCGTCCCGGCGCTGGGGCCGATCGGCGTCATCGCCAAAGTCCTGGGCATCGGGGGCGGAGGCGGGGCAGCCGCGGGCACCGGAGCGATCGCCGGCAGCGGCGCCAGCGCCACCGCGGCGGCCACCGGCGCCGCCGGCGGGTTGGCGGGCTCGGGTGCCGTCGCGGGCCTCGGCGCGCTCGCCGGAACCGGGCACGTGGTCACGATTCTGGCGGCGGCGGTGGTCACCGCCGGAGGCGCACTCGAGCTGCAGCACATGACCCCGCCGGCGCCCCAGCGCGCGCATCATCATCACGCCGCCGCCCGCGCGCCCGCACGCACGCCGCGGCCCAGCACGAGCGGCGCCGCCACCGCCTCGGCCCCGAGCGCGAGCGTCAGCCAGACCTCCGCCACGCCCGTCGCCACCTCGGTCCCCCCCACCACGAGCTCGGCCGCCAACCCTCTCACCTCCACCCCATCCTCGACGCGCACGAGCCATCGCCACTCGCGATCAGACGCCAGGGCCGCCCCGCTCCCACTGACCCAGCGGCTCGATCCCGACCACCTGATCAGCCTCTACGGGCCGGGAAGTCCGCTCAGTCTCACCGATCCGAACAACCCGACGTCCACGCCCGTGACGTCGACCCCCACCTCGACGCCGACCACGGACGGCACGCCGGGCACGTCCACCACGGACCCCAACGCTCCGCTGTCGCCCACCGGCACGTCGTCGCCGACGCCGGTGAGCGCCACGCCGACGGGCGCCACCAACACCGCGTCTGACGGCGCCGCGCCGACCAGCACACCCATCAGCTCGACGTCCGGCACCGGGACCAGCCAGCCGAGCAGCACCGGCGCCACCAGCTCGGCCTCCGGCACCGGCTCGCAGACCGGCACCGGGTCCGCCAGCTCCACGCAGGGCACCGGCAGCAAGGCCACCAAGGTGACCTCCGCCGCCTCGACGGGCTCGATCAACCCGTCCAAGATCCCGGCAGCATCACGGTCTCATCGGCACGGTACGATCGCCGTGTTCACGATGACGGGCAACTGACCAGCGGGTATCTGGAGACGCTCGACCACGAGCAGCTGCTCGTGCGCCGTGGTCCCCGCTCCGGGCTGTACACGCTGATCGCGATTCACTCGACCGTCCGCGGGCCATCCCTCGGGGGGTGCCGCATGTGGGCCTACGGCGACGCCCGGCTGGCGGTGCGCGACGTGCTGCGGCTGTCACGCGCCATGACCTTCAAGGCCGCGGTGGCCGACCTGCCGCTGGGAGGTGGCAAGGGCGTGATCATGCCCCCCACCGACGGGCCACTGACGGCGCGCCGACGCCGCGCCGCACTGCTGGACTTCGGCGACCTCGTCGAGTCGGCGCAGGGCCGCTACATCACCGCCGAGGACGTCGGGACCTCGAGCCGGGACATGGCGGTGATCGCGCAGGAGACCGGTCATGTCGCCGGCCTGGCGCGGAGCCGTGGCGGCTCCGGCGACCCCAGCCCGTTCACCGCGCTGGGCGTCGAAGCCGCGATGCGGGCCACCTGCCGGCGGGCCTTCGGTGACAGCTCCCTGCGCGATCGCAGCGTCTGCGTGCTGGGCCTCGGCCACGTTGGCTCGCGGGTCGCCAAGCGTTGCGCCCGGGCCGGGGCACGCCTCATCGTCGCCGACGTCGATCCCCGCAAGAAGGCGCTTGCCCAGCAGCTCGGCGCCACCTGGTCGACCCCCGGGGAGGCCTGGCGCGCCGAGGTCGACGTGCTCGTGCCCTGCGCGCTCGGCGGGCTGTTTGATGACGAAGCGGTGCCGCGGTTGCGCTGCCGCGCGATCGCGGGAGCGGCCAACAACCAGCTCGCCGACGACCGGATCGCCGGGGTCCTGCAGCAGCACGGCATCCTGTGGGCTCCGGACTTCGTGGCCAACGCGGGCGGCATCATCAACATCGCCGAGGAGGCCGGCGGCTATGACCCTGCAGCCGCACGCCACCGGGTCCGGGGCATCGGGACGACCATCGAGATGATCTTCGACCGCTCGGCCCAGACCGGGAACACCCCGCTGGCGGCGGCGATGGAGCTGGCCCGGCGCCGCCTGGACGGCGCCGCGGCTTAGCGCGACCCGGGCGCGCCACGCGGCTCGGTCGGCCGACGCGGCAGGCCCGTGTTACGGGGCTCAGAGGCGGCGCGGGCCTCGGGGCCGGGGCGCTCCACGCCGGCGGGGAGCCTGCCCTCGGCCTGCAGCTTGTCCAGATGAGCGGCCAGGGTCACGGTCGCCGCCGGGCGCAGGAGCTCCGGCACGTCGTCCCACGCGGCGTCAAGCATCTCGTCGATCGTGCGCGCACCCGCTTCCAGGGCCGCCACCAGGCGCCGCTCGCGCTCCAGTCGATGGGCCACGTATTCGTCGAGCTTGGCCGCCGGGTCGTTCACCGGTGGCCCATGACCGGGCAACAGCACCACGAGGTCGCGGCGGCGCAGCTCGCGCAGAGCCTCCAGGTAGCGCGTCAGGGCCCCCGGGTCGGGAGCGATGAAGACGCTGCCCTGGCCCAGCACGGCGTCGCCCGTCAGCCCGGCGCTCCCCGCGATGAAGGCCAGGTGATCGGGGGCGTGACCCGGCGTGCTCACCACCTCCAGCGGGCCGAACCGGCTGCCGTCGCGCAGAAGCCGGTCGACATCGCCGCGCGCCGCCGCAAACGGCGCGTGGGGAAACCGCTGGCGGACCGTCGGCACGGCCCCGGCGTGGTCGCTGTGATCGTGGGTGAGGGCGATGCCGCCCAGGCCGCCCCGCCGCTCTGACTCGGCGATGACCGCCATCGCATGGTCGTCCAGGTCGGGCCCGGGATCGACCAGCCAGGCCGGGTCTGAGCCGACGATCCAGGTGTTGGTACCGGTCAGCGTGAACAGGCCAGGGTTGTCCGCGCGCAACCCGACGATCTCGTGCCCAGGAAGGTCAAGTCGTGTCACTGCTTGAATTGTCGAGCATGGCGGCGGGCGCCGACGAGCCTCGGGCTCTCGGGAGTGATCCCGAGCCACCGGTCGTCCTCGAGGGGGCGGCCCGCGGGCGTGATGACGAGGACCCCGGCCGGAGCCTGTGGCGCGGCCTCATCTCGCTGGCCATCCTGGTGGCGCTGGTGGTCTCGCTGCTGCTGGCTGTGCCCGGCCTGCATGGGGTTGGCAACGAGGTGGCCGACATGCGCCTCGGCTGGGTGCTCGTCGCGGTCGCGTTGGAGATCCTGTCCTGCGTCGGGTACGTCATCGCGTTCCTGCAGGTGTTTGACCGCGCTCCGGTGCGCTTCGGTGCGCGCGTGGCCCTTTCGGAGCTCGCCTTCGGCGCGGCCGTCTCGCTGGGCGGCGCGGGCAGCATCGCGGTCGGCGCGTGGCTCCTGGTCGACCGGGGCGGCAATCCCGCCCGCATCGCTGAGCGCTCCGCGGTGCTGTTTCTGCTCACCAGCGCGATCAACGTCCTGACCCTCGTGCTGGCGGGGCTGGGGCTGTGGCTCGGCGTGCTCCCGGGCCCGCGCGACCCCCTGCTCAGCCTCGTCCCGGCCGTGGTCGGGATCGCCGTGATCGTCCTCTTCCTCGCGCTGCCGGCGATCACGGACCGCTTCGTGGCCAAACGGGCGCCGGGGCGGGTGCGGACGCTCCTTACGGAGTTCGCCGGGACTATCCGCTCCACCCGCGATCTGCTCCGCACCCCGGACTGGCGGATCATCGGGGCGATCGCCTTCCTGTGGTGCGACATCGGGGTGCTGGCGGCGTGCTTCGCCGCGGCGGGGCCGGTCCCGCCGCTGGCGACGATCGTCTTGGCCTACCAGATCGGCTACCTGTCCAACATCATCCCCATCCCAGGGAACATCGGGGTGCTCGACGGCAGCCTGGTGGGCATGTTCGCGATCTACGGGACCTCGGCGACGATCGCCACCGCCGCGACGATCGTCTACCACGCCATCGCGCTGTGGGTCCCGGCCATGTGGGGCACGGTCGCCTTCATCATCCTGCGCCGGACGCGCCACGAGCCCGTCACCCTGCGCCCGCCGCGCGACGTTCGGCGCCAGCGTCGCCTCGAACGCCGCCAGCACGCCGGCGGCTGAGCTGCCACATCGCCCATTCGTCCGCTGCCGTTGACCACCCGCGGAGGCGACCCTATCCTTGCCGCGGCTGCGGGAAAACCGGGCCCGGCAACCCATTCCTTACCACGGACGCGTAACGAATGCTCCTCTCCGACGATCACACACAACCGCTGCACGCGGCCCCCGGCGGGGGCGGTCCGACCCAAGCGTCTCCAGGACAGCTCACGACACAGCCGGCCGCGGCGCTCCCGCCCGAGGCCGTCCCCCACCTGCTGGCCCTGCGCGCGGCACTCGCGCGCTACCGCACCAGCGCCGCCCCGACGGAGCTCTCCGGCGCGTTTCCCGCCGCGGGCGCGGTCATCGGCGCGATGGTGAGCACCGTCGACGGCCGCCCCGAGCTCGAGCAGTTGCGCCGCCTCGCCGACACACTGCCCGAGTTCGGCGAGCTTCTCAGCGCCGCCGCCGGCGAAGCCGAGCGCGTCGTCTGCACGGGGACGGTGACCGTGTGGCAGACGCTCGGGCTGCGCTCGACGGCCCCGTCCTGGTCAGCCACTGAGCGCGACGCCGCGCGGATGGTGTTCGCCTGTGCCTGCGCGCCGGCGATGCGCATGGACCCGGTGCGCTTCCAGGCCGGTCTGCGCGCCGTCGCCGCCCCCCGGTTCGCCACGCTGCTGTGCCGCGAGCTGGCCGAGAGCGAGGAGGCCTGGACCCGCGCGCTCGGAGACCGCTACGACTCGGTGCGGCACCGCTGCGCGCGCCGCACCACCTGGCGCAGCCTCGGACTGTCTGACCTGCTGCGCGGCGACGAGCGCTCGCGCCAGGCGGTCACGCGCCGGCTGGAGCGCTGGATGGGCGACGGCGGCCTGCTCCCCACCCTCGCGGGCGAGCTCGAAGCGGCGATCGTGCACGCGCGCACCCCGGCGCGCTTCGCCTAGATGGTTGATTGCGCGATCGCTCAGATCGTCCCGCTGAGGACCAGCGCGCCGATCACCACCAGGACGACCGCGGTCACCGCATTGCCCCAGCGGTCAAGCCAGTCCCCTCTGATCTGATAGCCGCCCTTGGCGGCGCCGAGGGTCAGGCCGACGATCGTCCCGATCGTCACCGCGCCGAAGACGACCACCGAGCCGACGGCGGTCGCCGCCCCGACAGTCGTCGCCGCCAGGAACACCGGGAGGATCGTCAGGTCGGGGGATGCGGCGGCGCCGAAGGGCACCATGATCGCCGCCAGCCGTCCGATCCCGGAGCGGCCGTCGGGGTCGGTGTGGGTGGGGCCATGGCGGTGGTCGTCGTCCTGGTGGTGATGATCGCGCAGTTCGTGTGCGTGGCCGTGATCGTGTTGGTGCTCATGGTCGTGTTGGTGGTCATGGTCGTGGCGATGGCCGCGCCCACTGGCCTGCAGCACCCCGAAGCCCAGGCCGGTGGCGATGAGCAGGGCCCCGATGATTGTGTCCTGCGCCTGGGACAGCGAGGAGCGGAACTGCAGGCCGACGGCGATGATCACCGCGCCCAGCACGATCGAGAGCAGCACATGTGCCACCCCGGCCAGCCCCGAGAGGCGGGCGATCTTCGACAGCGGATAGCGGCGCGCCCGGCCCAGGACGGCAAGGGGCACCCAGTGATCGGGGAGCACGGCGTGCCCGAACCCGACTCCGGCAGCCGCGGCGAACAAGGCGGGCGTCGTCGCGCTCATCGGCTCAGGCGGTCAGCGCGTCCGCGGCCGGGCTGGCCGCCAGCCCCAAACGGAGGTGCTCAGTGTGCGACACCGCCTCCTCCAGCACCGCGCGGATGTGCTCGTCGTGCAACGCGTAGATGACCTGCCGGCCGTCGCGCTCGCCCACGACGAGACCGAGATGGCGCAGCACACGGAGCTGCTGGGAGACGGCTGATTGCTCCATCGCCACGTGGCGTGCGAGCTCGCCCACCGAGCATGGGCCAGTGGCCAGGCGGCTGAGGATCCGGACCCGGCTCGGGGCAGCCAACGCATGCATCGTCTCCGCCACCGAGCGCGCGGTCTCGGCGGTGACGAGGCTCAGATCGGGCTCGACGCCATGTCCCATGCACGCATTATTGCATGAACAGCCGTGCATATATTGCCCGGCCCTTCGGGCCGGCCGACCGTCGACCTCGTCCGCGGGTTTGGTGTAGAACGCACGTGGGCGCAGCGCCGCGCTGCGTGACCTCAACCCGGAGGTGGGGAGACATGGCAGGCGAAGCGATCCGTACGACGCATGCGGGCAGCCTCCCGCGCCCCGACGACGTGGTGAACATGATCTGGGGTCAGCTCGAGGGCAAGGAGGTCGACTCGCAGGTGCTCGAGGAGCGGGTCGACGCCGCCGTGGCCGATGTGGTCAGCAAGCAGAAGGCCGTCGGGCTCGACGTCATCAGCGACGGCGAGATGAGCAAGACCGGATTCAGCACCTACGTCAACGAGCGCTTCTCCTGCTTCGACGGCCGCTCGGAGTTCCAGGCCGACGACGTCGCCGACTTCCCCGACCTGGCCATGCGCCTCTTCAACACCCCCGCAATGGCCCACCTGGTCTTCTCCAACTGCGTCGGCCCGGTGGAGCTCTCAGACAAGGACGCCGTGCACCGGGACATCGCCCGCCTTAAGAACGGCATCGGCGACGCCGATCCCACCTCGGCGTTCATGGGCGCGATCAGCCCCGGACAGATCGCCTTCAACTATCCAGACCAGCACTACGGCTCGCATGAGACCTACCTGGGGGCGCTGGCCGACGCACTCTCCTACGAGTACAGGGCGATCACCGACGCCGGGTTCATGCTGCAGATCGACTCGCCCGATATGGCCATGGCCGCCCACTGCCGCTCTGTGGGCTCGAGCGTCGGCGACTGGCACACCCACCTGCCGCTGGCCGTCGAGGCGCTGAATGCCGCCCTGGACGGAATCCCGCGCGAGCAGGTCCGCGTGCACGTGTGCTGGGGCAACTACGCCGGCCCCCACCACAAGGACGTCCCGCTCGCCGAGATCATCGACGACGTCCTCAAGGTCGATGCCGGCACCATCTACGTCGAGGGTGGCAACCCCCGCCATGAGCACGAGTGGCGCGTGTTCGAAGACACCAAGCTCCCCGACGACACCTCGGTGATCCTCGGCGTCATCGACGTGAAGTCCAACCATGTGGAACACCCGCTGGTCATCGCCGACCGGCTGATCCGCCTCGGCAAGATCATCGGCAAGGACCGGCTGCTCGCCGGCACCGACTGCGGGTTTGACACCTTCATCCGCTTCTCGCTCGTCGACCCCGGCGTGGCGTGGCTGAAGCTGGGCTCGCTGGTGGAGGGCGCGCAGCTCGCATCCGCCGAGCTGTAGCGCCGGCACGGCTGCGGCGTCTCGCCTTGCGGGGCGTCCTCGTCACGGGCCGCGCCGCGGCCGCGGACGCGTGGTCAGCGACTACCGTTGACGCCGATGGATCTCACCCACCGTCAGCGTGTCGAGACCCTCCTGGCCGACGCCGCCGCCGAGCATGATCGCCTCATGACCCAGTTGCCGCCCGAGATCGCGGCCTCCCTGCCCGTCGACGCCCAGGGCGTCACACAGGCGATTGACCACCTCGCCACCGCCGCCGGGCTCTCGGCGAGTGAGCGGCGCGAGCTGATCCGCCCGCACGCCGTCAACCCGGCGGTGCTGCACGCCCGCGTGTTCGGCACGGCCCCGCTGGCGCGCGAGACGGTCATCGGCTCGTTCGTGGAGGGGGCGCGGGTGCGCGCCGACGCCTTGACCGCACTGGCCGACGCGGTCGGGGGAGAGCCTCTGGGCGAGTCGATCCGGCAGCTGTTCATCGCCAACCCGCCGCCTGTCGACACCGACGGACCCGACGTGGTGGAGGCGTTGCGCGCAACCTACGCCGCGCACGAGCGCGCCGCGATGCTCATCGCCGCCCGGCTCGACGCCGAATAGCGTCCCGCCGGCCGGCGGGTTCTTTTGTCACATCAGCGTCAATCTCCGCCTCGGACGGCCGTTGATCTGGTGGGACCGGCTGCTCGAAAGGACTCGATGAGGCGTGCCAGCAGAGATCACAGTTAACGAGTTGGGGTCCGGGCTCGAGGCCGAGCTCGCGTCGGCGGGGGCGCGACTGGCGGGCACCCGGGCGGGCGACCGCGGCTATCGGCTGACGTCGCGGCGGCGGCGGGGCGACGCGCATCGGGTCGTCGCCTCGATCCTCGCGGTGCTGGCCATCGTCGGCTGCGTGGCCGCCGTTCTGCTGCTCGCCATCGCACCGACCGCGAGCCGGATGCAGAATGACATCTCGGGTCTGAGCAGCCGGCTGGACACCGCCGACAGCCAGCTCACCGCGCTGCAGAGGATGGCGGTCCACACCGCCCGACAGGGGTCTCATCTGACCAGGAACGTCAACCTGCTCAGCCGCCACCTGCGCGGCCTGGGACGCACCATCCACGGCCTGCAAACGAGCACCAACGTCACCCGCGAAGAGAGCGACGGCCTGCGCGCGTGCTTCGCCGCCCTGCAGGGGGAGCTCAGCGGCCTCACGCTCAAGACGCGCTCCGTCCACGGGCATGTGACCGACGTCGGCCTCACCGACACCATCGGCGCGCCGGGCGCCTGCGGCGCCGTGTTCACCCACGGCTGATCGCGCGCGACGCAGCGACCCGTCACGCCTCCTCCCCGCGAGCGGCGCTATCCGTACGGGCCCGGCGAGGGCTACGCGGCCAGCGCGACCGGGGTCGCGCCCGGCGTGCGCCGGTCCGTGCTCATCGACTCTGCGAGGAGCTTGGTGGCCTGCTCGTGAGGCAGTGGCCGTGAGAGATGGAAGCCCTGGATGAGCCGGATGCCCAGGGCGTCGAGGAACTCGAGCTGCGCAGCCGTCTCGACACCCTCGAAGACGATGTCGCACTCGCAGGCGAGGGCCAGCTGCGCGATCCCCTCCACCACCGCGCAGGCCTGCGGCTGCT
>DASXCN010000172.1:0-2193 GCA_036491155.1 Solirubrobacteraceae bacterium
GCCACAGGATGCCGTCCCGTCCGCCGCGTGGGCCCGCCGGGGCTGGCGCTAACGTCAACTCGGCGAGGTCATGACCGAACTCACCAGCGACCTGGAGGCCCTGCTCAGCGGCCTCAACGAGCCCCAGCGGGAGGCTGTGACCTACGGCGATGGCCCGTTGCTCATCCTCGCCGGCGCGGGCTCGGGCAAGACTCGCGTGCTCACCCACCGGATCGCCTACCTGGTGGCCACCGACGCCGCCAAGCCCAACGAGATCCTGGCCATCACCTTCACCAACAAGGCGGCGGGGGAGATGCGCGACCGCGCCGAACTGCTGGTGGGGCGCCGCGTGCGCGCCATGTGGGTGATGACCTTCCATGCCGCCTGCGCCCGCATGCTGCGAGCCGAGGCCGCCCGGCTGGGCTACACGCGCCAGTTCACGATCTACGACACCGCCGACTCGCGCCGGTTGATCAAACGCTGCCTCGACGACCTGGGCATCGACCCCAAGCGCTTCACGCCCGGCTCTGTCCACGCGCAGATCTCCGACGCCAAGAACAAGCTGCGCGACGCCGACACCTACGCCCAGATGGTCGGATCCTTCTTCGAGCAGACCGTCGCCGACGTCTACCGCTCCTACGAGCGCGAGATGCATCGCATGAACGCCATGGACTTCGACGACCTGCTGGTCCGCGCCGTCAACGTGCTCGAGCTCTTCCCCGAGGTCCGCGAGCGCTACGCCACCGGCTTCCGCCACGTCCTCGTCGACGAGTACCAGGACACCAACCACGCTCAGTACCGCTGGCTCCAGCTGCTGGCCGGCGATCACCGCAACCTGATGGTGGTTGGCGACGATGCCCAGTCGATCTACGGGTTCAGGGGAGCGGACATCACCAACATCCTGGAGTTTGAGGACTCGTATCCCGATGCCCACGTGGTCAAGCTGGAGCAGAACTATCGCTCGACGCAGACGATCCTGGACGCGGCCAATGCGGTGATCCGCAACAACCGGGGGCAGAAGCCCAAGTCGCTGTGGTCCGACCTGGGGCAGGGGGACCCGGTCAAAGTGCGCGAGCTCGACGACGAGCATGCCGAGGCGCGCTATGTCACGGGCGAGATCCAGCGAATGGTGGACGAGGGGACCTCGCGGGCCGAGATCGCTGTCTTCTACCGGACCAACTCGCAGTCGCGGGTGCTGGAGGACACGTTGGTTCGGGCGGAGATCGCCTATCAGGTGATCGGCGGCACGAAGTTCTATGACCGGGCCGAGATCAAGGACGCGATCGCGTACCTGACCATCCTGGTCAACCCGCAGGACGTCGGGGCGTTCACGCGGATCGTCAACTCGCCGCGTCGCGGGATCGGCAATACGACGGTGTCTCGGCTGCTCTCGCACGCCAACACGACCGGCGAGACGGTGTGGGAGCTCGCCGCTGCGCCCGAGGACGTCCCCGGGCTGGGCGCCGCGGCGATCAAGTCGTTGCGGCGCTTCATGGGCACCATGGAGATCCTCGCCGAGCGCATCCGGGCCGGTGCGGAGATCGCCGTCCTGCTCAAGGAGCTCTTGTCGGAGACGGGCTACCTGGAGGCGCTGGAGAACGAGCGCACGATCGAGGCGCAGGGGCGCATCGAGAACCTCGAGGAGTTGGTCAACGTGGCCGTCGAGTACGACGCCGAGGTCGGCGGCCGGGGAACCGGAGAGCCGTCCCTGGAGGAGTTCCTGCAGGGGATCGCGCTGGTGGCCGACGCCGACACCCGCGAGGACGACGAGGGTCTGGTCACCCTGATGACCCTGCACAACGCCAAGGGCCTGGAGTACCCGATCGTGTTCATGATCGGCTGCGAGGAGGGCGTCTTTCCTCACAGCCGCGCGCTGGACGAGGGCGGCCTGGAGGAGGAGCGTCGCCTCTGCTACGTCGGCATCACGCGAGCCGAGCGCGACCTGTACCTGACCTCGGCCCGGACCCGGACGGTGTTCGGGGCGCGGAGCTTCGGCGCGCCCAGCCGCTTCATCTCCGAGATCCCCGCCGAGCTCACCGACCGCGAGGTGCAGGCCCCGCGCGCCTTCGGCGGCATTCGCGCGCGCGTGACTTCGTGGGAATCACCGTCCTCGGGCGCGCCCGGCCGCGACCTGCCGAGCCGCGACCAGCCGCCGCCGCCCGCGTTCCGCCTCGGCGACGACGTGGTCCACGCGGCGTTCGGCGAGGGCGTGGT
>DASXCN010000173.1:0-17178 GCA_036491155.1 Solirubrobacteraceae bacterium
TGGCGAAAGGCGGCGGCCAGCCGATCGAGCATGTGGTTGAACGCGTTGGCCAGCACCCATATCTCGTGGCCGGCCGGATCGGCCTTCATGCGGGGATGCAGGTCGCCGCCGTCAACGCGCTCGGCGACGCGCGCCATGCGCCGCAGCGGCCGTGACACCGATAGCCCGGCGAGATACGAGGCCAGCAGGACGAGCGCGACGGCCCAGGCGCCCGCAATGAGAAACGAGCGGGCGATGGCGTGCCGCGCGCCTCTGACCCCGGCCAGTGCCTCCCCGGCACCCAGCCGAACGCGCTGCCCAGCGGCGGTGACGACCCGCTCGTCCAGACGCACCTGACCGACGTCCGGGACGGCAGCGGTACGCAGACCGACAGGACCCTTCAGGACAGCCTCGCCCAGAGCGTTCTCGCGCGCCTGCTGGGCGACGGTCTCTGCTGAGTCGGGCGCGGTGGCGCCGAAGAGCTCCGGGTGATTGCTCGCGGTGCCGGCTCCCGGGACGACCGCGAACATGAGCGATGCCCGTCCGTTATAGGGCTGGGCGCGCAAATAGCCGCGCAGGTCGGCGAGG
Organism: Solirubrobacteraceae bacterium; assembly: GCA_036491155.1. Taxonomy (GTDB): domain Bacteria; phylum Actinomycetota; class Thermoleophilia; order Solirubrobacterales; family Solirubrobacteraceae; genus Palsa-465. Next base: position 568 of record DASXCN010000173.1, read on the forward strand.
AGCCGGTCCGGTGAGCCTGGCCGGAGCGCGCGCACGGTCTCGCTGAGCTGCGCGACGTCGGCGCGCGCGTCATCCTCGATCCGGGCGCGCAGCTGGCTGCCGGTCTGCTCGTAGACGACCACGAACACGATCGCGAAGCCGACCAGCATCACCGCCACAACCCACGCCACCAGCCGCCAGCGCAGGCTGACGCGACGGATCACGCGGTGTCCTCGAGGCGGTAGCCGCGCAGTCGTATCGCGGTGATAGTCACCGGACGGCGGTCAGCGCCCGACAGCTTTCGGCGGAGATAGCCGACGTAGACGTCGACGATGTTCGTGCCCGGGTCGTGGTCATACCCCCACACGGCGCGCAGGATCTGCTCGCGGCTGAGCACCCGGCCGATGTTGTGAAGGAGGTAGGTGAGCAGCTCGAACTCGGTGGCGCTGAGACGCACGTCGTGGCCATCGTGGATGACTCGCCGGGTGATGAGGTCGACGCTCAGACCGGCTCCCCGCAGCGTCGTGTCCGGCACCTGGCGAGACACGCGCAGCTGAGCGTCGATACGCGCCTCGAGCTCGTCCATGGCAAACGGCTTGACGAGATAGTCGACGGCGCCCGCCTTCAGTCCGCCCACGCGGTCCTCGAGCTCTCCACGCGCGGTGACGACGATCACCGGTAGCCCGGGCCGCTGGTCCGCCAGCCGCTGCAACACCGCGGTGCCGCTCATGCGCGGCAGCATCAGGTCCAGAACGACGAGATCGACCTCGTCGCCCAGCGCGAGCTCGAGCCCCGCCTGCCCATCAAGCGCCGACTCGACGCGGTGGCCCGCGAGGGTGAGACCACGGACCACGAAATCGGTGATCCCCGCCTCGTCTTCGATGAGCACCAGATGGGGCACGCGGCCATGTTAGGTGCGAAAGATGCCCTGCAAACCATGGAAAGAGAGTTCTCATCGGTGGGTAACTACGGGTTTAGGGCTCACCGACAAGGTGGTCGTCATGGCGCCCCATGCATCGCATTACTTGCCTCGCCGGCGCGATGCCGCGCTCCGGCGACTGCGACGTGCCAACCGCATGTTGGCCGCGGGCGCGCTCGGCCTGACGCTCCTGTTGGCCAGCGCCGCCGCACACGCGTTCCCCGGGCACAAGCGTGGCGCGTCGCGGCCGGCCGCGATCGTCCGCTCGGCGCCGGCCGAGGCTCAGGCACGACGGGGGCGTCGGGTCGCGAACCGCGCGCCACGTCGCCGGCGCCATGGACCACCGCATCGGCCGGCGGCGCGGGCCGCGGCGGCGCCGGACACCTCGACGGCTGCGCCGGACACCTCGACGGCTGCGCCGGCGCCATTGTCACCGCCGGCAACGGTCCCGCAGCCCGCCTCGCCACCGAGCCCGGCCGCCCCGCAGCCGGTCGCTTCCGGCGGCTCGTGACCATCACGAGGTGTCAGGCAAACAACGCCGCGGGGGCGGTCACCTGGACCGCCCTGGGGACGACGGCGGTCCTGGTGTGCGTGGGCGACGCGGCAGCGGCCCGCGAGGCAGCCGAGCGCGAGATCCGCGCCATCGACGCTGCGGCGAGTCGCTTTGATCCCAGCTCAGAGCTGTCCAGGCTCAACCGCGCGGGCGGACAGCTCATGAGCATCTCCCCCACGCTGCTCGAGGCACTTCAGCTGGCGCTCAGAGCCGCCGCGCTCACCGACGGCGCCGTCGACCCCACGCTGGGCGACCGGCTGGTCGCGCTCGGCTATGACCGCGACTACGCGCAACTGGAGCCGGTCGCAGCGGACGCGCCACTGACAACGCCCGGGGATGCCACGGGTCCACGCGCGCCCTCCTGGCATGCGATCGAACTGTGGACGCACCCGCCGGCGGCGCGCCTCGGTGCCCGAGTGCAGCTTGACCTCGGCGCGAGCGCCAAGGCACTGGCCGCCGACCGAGGCGCCCGTGCGGCCGCGCAAGCCAGTGGCGGAGGGGCACTCCTCGCCCTCGGCGGCGACATCGCGACCAGTGGTCCCGCCCCCGACGACGGCTGGGCGGTGCGGGTCACCGACGATCACCGCGACCCTACCGATGCGGGACAGCACATCACCATCAGCGCCGGTGGGCTGGCGACTTCGAGCCTGACCACCCGGCGCTGGCGCCAGGCCGGCCAGGCCCTGCACCACGTCCTGGACCCGCAGACCGGTGCGCCAGTCACGCCGGTGTGGCGGACGGCAAGTGTGGCCGCAGCCACCTGCGCGGACGCCAACATCGCGTCCACCGCCGCGCTCGTCCTCGGCTCCAGCGCACCGGCATGGCTGAACGGGCGCGGTCTGCCCGCACGCCTGGTAGCGGTCGATGGGTCAGTCCAAGCGCAGGGCGCCTGGCCGCAGTGAAGACCTACTGGTATCTGACCCGGGCCAGCGGAGCGGTGGCGCTGATCCTCCTCACGGTCACGATCGTGATCGGCATCGCGTCGGCAGGCCGTGTTCAGTCCCGGCGCTGGCCTCGCTTCGCCGTCGACGCGCAGCACCGCAGCACCTCGCTGCTGGCGTTTGTCTTCCTTGCCGTGCACATCGCGACCGCCGTGCTCGACAGCTTCGCCCCCATCTCACTGCCCGACGCACTCATCCCGTTCATCGGCGCCTACCGGCCTCTGTGGTTGGGACTGGGCGCGACCGCATTTGACCTGCTGCTGGCCGTAGCGGTGACCAGCCTCATCCGTGAGCGACTGGGCCAGCGGACCTGGCGCGTGGTGCACTGGCTGGTCTACGCGGCGTGGCCGGTCGCAGTGGTGCACGGCCTCGGGACGGGCTCGGATGTCAAGCAAGGCTGGATGACCATCGTCTATCTCGGATGCGGCGCCGCGGTGCTCGCAGCCACCCTGGTGCGCATCGCTGTGGGCTGGCCCCAGGACAAGGCGTGGCGGTTGGGCGGCATCGGGGCGCTCGCCGGATTCGCGCTCGCCGTGGCTCTGTGGCTCCCCTCCGGGCCATTGGCACCTGGCTGGGCGCGACGGTCAGGCACTCCGAGCCAACTCCTGCACTCGTCCACCCCGGCACGGCGGCGAGGCTCATGACCCTGCCGCGAGTTCTGGTCGGGGCCGACGGGACACCGATGACCCTTGACCGCCACCGCGATCAACACGGCGACCTCCCCCCGAGCGGCAGCCGCCTGGTCGACGAGATCGCCGCCGCGGGCCTGCGCGGCCGCGGAGGCGCTGCCTTCCCGCTGTCGCGCAAACTCGACGCGGTCCGACGAGGCCGACGCACCCCCGTCGTCGTCGTCAACGGCTGCGAAGGCGAGCCGATGAGCAGCAAGGACCGCCTCCTGCTGTCCGCGCTGCCGCACCTCGTCCTCGACGGCGCGATCGCCGTCGCGCGCGCCATCGGCGCCGACGAGGTGATCGTCGCCGTCGACGAGCTCAACCCGCGCACGCAGGACACCGTCGCCTGGGCTCTAACACAACGACCGGAGATACGGCGCGGCCGCCTGCGCGCCGACGTCGCCGCCATCCCAGGCGGCTACGTGAGCGGACAGGAGAGCGCCCTCGTCCAGTGGCTCAACCAGGGCCCGGCCAAGCCGACGCCGCCCACGCCGCGGGTCACCGAGCGCGGCATCAGCCGCCGGCCCACCCTCGTCTCCAACGCCGAAACGCTCGCACATGTCGCCCTGATCGCCCGCCATGGCGCGCAATGGTTTCGGGAGGTCGGCACCCACGAGGACCCTGGCAGCACCCTGGTCACCCTCAGCGGCGCCGTTGAACGCCCCGGGGTCTACGAGGTGTCACACGGTGCCACGGTGAGTTCGTTGGTGACGGCGGCCGGCGGGTTGACGGAGCGCAGCCGCGCATTTCTCGTGGGCGGGTACTCCGGCGCGTGGCTTGACATGTCCCAGGCGCGCCAAGCCCGGTTGTCGCGCGCCGGACTGGCGCCGTTCAGCACCCGGTTGGGTGCGGGAATCGTCGTCGCACTGCCTGAGCGCAGCTGTCCGGTTGCCGAGGCGACACGCGTCGCCGGCTGGCTAGCCGACCACAGCAGCGGCCAGTGCGGCCCCTGCGTCAACGGGCTGACGGCAATCGCCGACGCTCTCGCCGGGGTGCGCCGCGGAGACGGGGGCCCCGCCGGCCTTCCGTGGATCGCTCGCTGGTGCCAGCAGGTCACCGGCCGCGGCGCGTGCGCGCATCCCGACGGGGCCGCCGGTTTTGTCTCCAGCGCGCTGCGCGTCTTCGCCGATGAGCTCACCGACCACGCCCAACACGGACCATGCGACGCCTGCCACGCGCCGCCCGTCCTGGCCATCCCCCCAACCCTCGCCACGGCCGCTCATTGACATGCGCCTCGTCGTCGACCCCATCGCCTGCGACGGACACGGTCAGTGTGCCGAACTGCTCCCCGAACGCGTCACGCTCGATGAGTGGGGCTACCCGATGATCGACGACACCGAGATCCCGGCGGCACTGGAGCCGCTGGCCCGCCGTGCCGTGCGCGCCTGTCCCACGTTGGCGATCCGGCTTCGCGCCGCTCAGGACAACGAGCGACGCGGGCGCTGAACCAAGGTCAGGGATCCCACGCGCTCGCGCTCGCTCAAACGAGATGGATCAGGTTGTGGCCAGCGAGCGGACCGCCGAACTGTTGCATTTGCCCGCCCTCGCGCAGCCCCCCGAGGTCAATGACGAAGAATCCGGCATCCGCGAGCAGCCCACCGACAGCAGATTTAGCGTCGGCGTCGTCCCCGGACAGGAACATGACACGCTGGCCCCCCGCTTCGCGCGGTTCGGATGCGAGCAAATCGGCTGCGAAGATGTTGGCTGTCTTCACCACACGAGCCGGGGCGACGAGATCGGCCACGACCTCGCTGGACGTGCGCCCGTTGAGGTCGCTGGGGTCAAAATCGTTGGTCGGGTCGATCAGGATCCGTCCCTCCCACTCCAGCCCAGCCACGGCCTGCGGGACGTCCGACCACATCACCGCAAGCACCACGATGTCCGCGCGAACGGCGTCCGTGACCGTCCCGGCCGACACCCCCTCTCCCAGTTTCTGCACCAGGGAGGCCAGCGACTCCGGTCCTTGTCTATTGGAGATCACGACCGGACAGCCGGCGCGCCGCGCGATCTGCGCCATCGCCTGACCGATCCGGCCCGCGCCGATGATCCCGACGCTCTTGGGGTCTGTTGCTTGCATCAACTTCCTTTCTCAAAAGCCGTGGGGCGTGCGCGCGCCATCTAGGCAGCTCGCTGCGCGCTTCGCAGCCCGCGTGCGAGCAGAGCCCCCGCGCCGGCAACTCCCAAGCCGACGACGATGGCGAAGCCCAGCACGGTGTCCGATGGGCTTGCGCCCCGGTCGAGCGCAACCCCTGCACCGATCACGGGGATGGAAAGCCCCACGTAGAGAGCGATGAGCAGGTCCGACGTCGCGGCCAGGCGTTGCTCGGGCGCCGTCGCTGCGAGCACGAGACCGGTGGTCCCTTTGAAGACGGCGCCTGCGCCCCCTCCGATCAAGGCGCCGCTGAGCAGAAACAGCGCGAGGCTTGGTGTCGACAGACGTACCGCAGTCACAAGCAGCGCCAGACCGACGAGCATGGAGAGGTCGACAGCCACGTCGCATCCAACGACCGAGGCCCCTTCTCGAGCGAACGTCAGCGCCGTTGCCTGGCCCATGGTGCCGCCGGTGCCGGTGACGACGCAGACCTTGTCCGAGAGCCTGCCCGACATCAGTCCGCTCCCTGCAGGGCCGTTGCCGCAGCCTGCTTCTCGGCGTCCGCGACGCCGACCTTGTCCGTCCGCTTTGCGACCTCGGTGAAGTACCAGTAGATGACGTCGCGAGCCGGTCCGGCGGCCGGTGTGGCCCAGTCGCGGAACAGTTCCGTGTTGACCGCGAGCGCCGTCGTTGGGACGGCGCCGGCGTGTGCGAGCCTTTGGATCCCGGTCCGCTGCGCGATCTGGGATCGTCCGCCGACGGCGTCGGTGACGTACATCACGTCATAGCCATCCCTGAGCGCCTGGACTGTCGCGAAGGTGAGACAGATCTCGGTTGTGCACGTCGCCAGGATTGCCCCAACCTAGGTGAGCTGTCCTCGCCGGATCGCGGTGATTCTCGCCAGCCCCTCTCGGCGGCGCGCGCTGGGGAGGGGTCAGTGGGACCGCGGCTGCAGTTCCTCGGGCGGGTTGCGCAGAACGACCGGCTGGCGCTTTGTCTTCTGGAGCACGATGAACGCGATCGTGCCGGAGAGCGCTGGGACCCACAGCGAGATCGCGTGGTAGACGAGGGTGGCCGCCGTGGCCACAGTGCCGCCGACCCCGTAGAGCACGAGCATGCCGATCATGCTGCCGTCCAGCACCCCGATCCCGCCCGGGACCGGGATGAAGTTCGACAGGTAGCCGATCTGGTAGGCCAGGACCACCGGAGCAAACGGCGGCACGTGTCCGGCGGCGGCAAAGCACGCGAACAGGACTGCGATGTCGAACCAGAGGTAACCGATGGCGCCGACGATCCGCCAGTCCGGATGGAAGGTCAGTCGTTGGGTGTCGCGGACGCTGGCCGCCGTTTCGGTCAGGAACGCGTGAAGTCGCCCTGGCCCGACCCGAGCCACGATGCGGTCGACGTACCGCGGCAACAACAGGAACAGCACCAGCACCACCGCGCCGACGGCGGCAGGCACGATGCTGAGCAGAGGGTTACGGGGCCCCGGGAGGCCGAGGAACAGGCCCAGCCCAGCGAGTATCAGCGTGATCACGTTGATCGCGCTGGTGTAGAGGAAGAGGACCGCGGAGCGCTCGGCGATGCGGCGAGGAGGGGCGCCGCGTTCGACCATCAGCCACGCGCCCAACGCCAGGCTGCCCACGCCTCCCAGCGACACGGCCGCCCCGAACGCCTCCTCGCTGAGCGCCACCCAGGACCCGAGCGCCACCGGCGCGCGATCGAAGACCTGGAGGAACGCCAGCACGTAGCTGGCGCACGAGAGCACCTCGAGGACGACCGCGGCGATGACCCACGCGGTCTGCATGTTCGCCACCGTGGTCGCGACGCCCTTGAGCCCCGGTACGGCCAGCAGCAGCCCCGCCGCCAGCGCAAGCCCCAGAAACAGCGTGATGAAGCCATTGCGCAGGCTTCGACGCGCCTTGGAAGCGTCCAGCTGCTCTGGTTGGGCCGACTGGAGCGAGTTCATATGACACGCGACGCCCCTCCGGGGTCATGCGATCAGTTCGCGAGGGTCCCGTCGAAGTCGATCGTGGCGTGGGTCCCATCGCAGAACGGTTTATTGGAGGAGCCTCCGCACCGGCAGATGGCCATCGGGTCGGGATGCTCGATCACGTGCCCGTCCGGCGCCGTCAGGATCACCGGTCCTGAGACGATGTAGGGGCCGTTCTCACTCGGGGTGATGTTGACGTCGGGCATGTGCAGTGACCTTTCGTTAGTAGACCTTGATCGTTTTGGAGAACGGGAGCTGGCGGATCCGGGTGCCGGTGAGTGCCGCAATGGCGTTGGCCAGCGCGGGAGCTACAGACGGGACGCTCACCTCGCCTACTCCGGTTGGTGGCTCGGTGGAGTCGATCAGGTGGATCTCGATCCGTGGCACCGAGCGCATCCGCATGACCGGATAGGTGTCGAAATTCTGGGTGACGATGTCGCCCCCGTCACCGGTGACGACCTCGCCCCACGCCGCGGCGCTCAGCCCCCAGAGCAGCCCGCCTTCCACCTGCGCGCGGATGAGATCGGGGTTGATGTTTCTCCCACAGTCGAGGGCGAACACGATCCGGTCGACGTGGACGCGTTCGCGCTCGTCGAGCGAGACCTCGGTGACCTGTGCGCTATGGCCGAGAAAACCGGAGCTCGTGATCCCGCGCGCCTTGCCGTCCGGAAGCGGCGACCCCCAGTCAGCCCGCTCGACCACGAGCTCGAGTGCTCGCAGTGTCCGCGGGCTGGCGACGAGAAGCTCGCGCCGGACGTCAACCGGGTCCCGGCCGGCGGCGATCGCAAGCTCGTCGATCGCCGACTCCCGTGCGAACTCGGTGTGGGAGTTGCCGACCGACCGCCACACCATCGTGGAGATGGGCGATTCGAAGTTGGTCGACTCGAGCCGGAAGTTGTCCACGGCGTAGGGCGGGTCGACCGCGCCGGTGGTGGTGAAGAAGTCGACGCCGTTGGTGAACATCACGTCGCGGACGAACGGGAGGTTCACGGAGGTCGGCGCGGCCACGATCTGTTGATGCCACGCGGTCAGGTGACCATGCGGGTCGGCCCCCGCTCGCACGCGGTGAACCGCCATCGCGCGGTATCGGCCCACCTTGAACTCCTCCTCACGGGATGACTGCAGCTTGATCGGGTGCTTCCAGTCGAGTGCTCGTGCAACCTGAACTGCCTCGGCGGTGGGGTCGTGCTCGGCGCTTGAATGCAGTCCGAACGAGCCGCCGGCGAAGGTGATGTGCACCTCGACCTGCTCCTTGTCGATGCCGGCGATCGAGGACGCGTTCATCTTCACGTATTCAGGCGCCTCGCTTCCCACCCACACCTCGAGTACGCCGTCCTCACGCATCCGGCATGCCGCGTTGTTGGGTTCCATCGCCGCGTGAGAGAGGTACGGCAGCGTGTAGGTCGCGTCGACCGTCGACGCCGCGTCGGCCAGCGCTTGGTCGACGTCACCGTCATCCCGGGCCGTCACGGCGCTCTCGCCTGACTCGAGCAGCCTGATGTGCTCCGCGAGCAACTCCGCGGTGCTCCGCCGCTCGGCGTTCGTGTCGTCCCACTCCACCACTAGCGCGCGCAGCCCGCGCTGTGCGTCGGCGAAGGTCTCGCCAACGACGGCGACGCCCTCCGCGATCGGGACGACTGCCGTGACCCCGACCTCGGCCAGCGCTGCCTGGTCATCGAGCGACGCGACCGTGGCGCCGAATCTCGGCGGATGCAGCACGACCGCCGTCAGCATCCCGGGGAGGCTGTGGTCGATTGTGTAGCGGGTCGCGCCGAGGATCTTCGGCACGGCGTCGACGCGCAACCGCCCCTCCCGCCCGATCAGCTTGTAGTCGCCCGCGTCTTTTAGCTGTACGCCATCCGGCACCGGCAGCTGCTCGGCCTGCGCAGCCAGCTCGGCGAAGGTTGCCTGCTTCCCGCTCCGGTGCCGCAGAACGCCGTTGTCGACCTCGACCTGAGCGGCGGGCACCTCCCACGTCTGTGCTGCCGCGGCCACGAGTCGCGCGCGTGCTTGAGCGGCGGCCAGCCGGTAGCGCACCCATAGCCCCTTCATTGAGTTAGACGCGCCGGTGAGCTGGAACGCGCTGCCGAGGTCGGGGTTTCCGTAGACGTCCCCGTTCGGGCCCCTCCCGTTTGCGGCGTTGACGACCCGCATCGAAGCGAAGTCGGCGTCGAGTTCCTCGGCGACGAGGGTCGCGAGCCCGGTGTGGATCCCCTGCCCCATCTCGACCTGGCTCGAGTACGCGACGATCGTCCCGTCCGGACGGATCCGGATGTATGGATGGACCGGGTCGGCCAGCTCCTCGGAGGTGAGCCGGCGATCTTCGATCTCGTCGGGCGCCATGAGAGGCGGGGACGCGGCGCTATCGCTGAGGGTGCCGGCTGCGGCGTGGATCGCAGCGCGGATCCGTGGGTAGGTCCCGCAGCGGCAGAGGTTGCCGCTCATCCAGGTGTCGATCTTCGCGTCATCGGGCGCGGGGTTCGCCTCCAGCAGCGCCGCGGCGGCCAGCGTCTGTCCTGGCTGGCAGTAGCCACACTGCACGACGTTGCTCTCGTGCCAGGCGTTGCGGACGGCGTCGACCACCGGACCGGCGGCGCCCTCAACCGTGGTCACCGCCTTACCGACCGCGCGTTCGGTCGCGGTCTGGCAGGACTTCATGTTGCGGCCGTCGATGAGCACTGTGCATGCAGCACAGAAGCCCGCTCCGCATCCGAACTTCGTCCCGTGCAGGCCCAGGACATCTCTCAGGACCCACAGCAGCGGGGTCTTCCCGTGCCGGTCGTCGACCTCGACGTCGGCGCCGTTGACGAACAGCTTCATGTGAGGCCTCTCTCCGCCGGATCCTGCGGGCTCGCTTGCACCGGCGCAGGATCGCCTCGACGCAGGTGAGCTGTCCTCACCGGATGCTGGTGATTCCCCTCGGACGTCAGTCCGCGTCGCCGTTGCGCCGTTCGACCCGGCCGAGGGCCGCAAGATCGGTGTCATCGAGCTCAAGCTCGCTCGCGGCCATGTTCTCCTCGAGGTGGGCAATCGAGCTCGTGCCCGGGATCAGCAGCATCCGGTCATAGCGGGCGAGCAACCACGCCAGGGCGATTTGAGACGGAGTGGCCCCGTGCTTGTCTGCGACTCGGGCGATCGCGGGATCTCTCGCAAGTCGCGCGGGCCCGCCTCTGAACGCTGAACCAAGCGGAAAGAACGGCGCGAACGCGATTTCGCGCTCTCGGGCGAACTCCAGCATCTCATCATCCTCGCGGTCGACGATGCTGTAACCGTTCTGGATCTCACCCACGTCGATGAGCTCCAGCGCACGCTGCGCCTGCGCCGGATCGACATTCGACAGCCCGACCAGATCGAGCTTGCCCTCGCGGCGCAGCTCATCGAGGGCATGTACCTGCTCCTCGAGCGGGACGCCGTCGTCGCGCCCGGTCTCAACCAGTCGCAGGTTCACGAGGTCCAGGCGCTCCACGCGAAGTGAGCGGAGGTTTGCCTCCACGCCCGCGCGTAGTTCGTCCGGCCGCTGCGCGGGAAGCACACCTCCCGCGGCGTCGCGCCGCGCGCCCACCTTGGTCACCAGTTTGAGGTTCTCGGGGTATGGATGCAGCGCCTGACGGATCAGGTCGTTGACCACGTCCGGTCCGTAGTACTGCGCGGTGTCGATGTGGTCAACGCCGAGTTCGACGGCTCGGCGCAGTACGGCGCGAGCAGCAGCCGGGTCGCGGGGCGGCCCGAACACACCGGGACCGGCGAGCTGCATGGCGCCAAAACCCATGCGGTTGATCGACCGCTCGCCGAGAAATGTCGTCGTGTTCATGTCGCCGTGGCGTCGAGCACCACCATCACCTGCGCGACGGAGATCTCGGCTGGATCCGTCTGAGCTCGAGGAGTTCCAGGCCCAGCCCCTCGATCTGGGCGACGACGCCGAACACAGCGGACCGATCCTCCAGCAAACCGGTGAGCACGGTCTCGCCGCGCTTGAGCTCAGACACCATCGACGGGAAGGCCGATAGACCTGTCGCTCCGAGCCGGCCCCTTATCCGGACGGTGTACAAGGGCGGCGATGTGTCCACACGATCATCCTGACGGGCGACCTAGTGAGCAGACGCCGCCGGAATCTGGTGATTGCGGGCTCATGTGCGCGGTGCCTGAACGGCGTTCAGGAACGCCCGGTGGAGAGGAGCCGCAGTTCGCGCGCTCGTCGCACGGCGGACGAACGATCGCGCGCATCGAGCTTGGCGTAGATGTTGCGGATGTGCGTATTGACCGTGTTGACCGAGACGTAGAGCTCACGCGCGATGTCGGGTCGCGTCAGGTTTGTTGGCAGGTAGCGCAGCACTCGCAGCTCGCTTCGACTCAGCGTGGCCACCGGGGACTGGAGCTCCCGGCCGTCACCCCGCGTGGTTGCGCCCTGGAGCACGTCGACGATGTCGGTGAGTAGAGCGCTGTGGGCGGTCTCATGACGTGGGAGGGCGTCGAGCAACTCGGCCGCTCCGGTCATGACAAACGGGAAGATCAATCGGTCTGGCTCGGCGGCGGCGAGCGCTGCTTCGGCCGCGGCGCCAGCCGCGGATTGGTCCCCCGCGGATAGGAGCGCGATCCCCGCGAGCAGATGCGCTTCGACAAGTGTGAACGCAGAGCCAGGGGGCATGTTGTCTCGGACGGCGCGCAGGACATCCAAGGCTCCATCGGGGTCGCCTTCAGCCAAGCAGATCACCGCATGCCCGTTGTGAAGTGCACCCATGCGCTCGGGTTCGGCGGAGAATCCGGCAAGCGTCGCGCGCGCATCGTCTGGCATCCCAAGACGGGCCTGTGTGGCGGCGAGCCACCCGGTGATCCGAGGCGCGAGAGCGTGGACGCCTGTCAGGAGCGACTGGGCCAGCGCCGCCGCCTTGAGCTCGTCAAGCGCCGATCGATGCTGCCGCCGGCCCGCATGCAACATGCCCGTCACCACGTGCAAGAGCACCGCGACAGCCGGATCGACGCGTGGCTCGACGACCTCCCAGGCGCGGCGCAGCCAGCCCTCTGCCTCCTCGAAGTCGCCCATCCAGACCGCCATGCCGGCAACCGCACCGAGCGCGGGCGCGAGTATCGGCCGATCTTCCAAGCCGTATCGCTCGGCCAGAGCCACCGCTCGGCGGCCGCGCTCGTGTGCGGTCGCGACCGAGACCAGCTTTGACGGGAACCCCTGGTGCGAGCGACACGCGACTTCCAGGTAGGGCCACCCGATGGTGTGGCCGAGCGCGGCTCCCTCGGAGAGATGCCGCTCGGCGTCGGTGAGCCGTCCCGACCACACCTCGACGATCCCGAGGTTCATCAGCGCGACTCCACGCAGCTCGGGATCGATCGCGTTGTGATCGTTGGAATCGTCCGCGATCGAAGCATCGAGCAACTGCACCTGCTCGAGCACTTCACTGAACTGACCATTGCGCCGCGCCATCGCCAATCGCAAGGATGCACTGGCCACCCGGAGACGCCGGCGGCGAGCCGGCGGAGCGCTCTCGACCCTAGACTCGGCCAGCGCCAGCCGAGCACCCGCCTCCTCCAACCGTCCCTCATTAAGGTCGTTGGCCGCGTGAGCGAGCGCGAGGTCGGGATGATCGGCAGATGCGCCGGCGGGGAACTCCCGCAGCACCGCGCTGATCGTTCCCGCCTGGTGGTCGAGCACCCATCCGAACGAGTGGTCTGCAACCAGGCGCGCGGCTTCAGGCCAGTCGCCGGCGGCGATCGTGTGTCGCACGGCGTCCACGACCTCCCCGCGATCTACGAACCACTGTGCGGCACGACGGTGGAGCTCAGGAACCTCATCGGCCAGTCTGCGGCGGAGCTCCAGGCGCAGGAAATCCGCGAGCAGCTGGTGGTAGCGAAACCAGGTCCGGTGGGCGTCGAGCGAGACGACGAAGGCGTTGGCGTCCTCCAGCTCCAACAGGGCCCGTTCCGAGCCCGAGCGGCCCGCCAGAAGGTCGGCGAGCTCACCGTTCACCCGGTCCACCAGCGACGTCCGCAACAGCATGCTCTGGACCTCGCTCGGTTGGCGTTCGAGCATCTCCGCCATCAGGTATTCGCCGACCGCCCTGTCGGTGCCCGAGAACTCAGCCACGAACCGCTCCGGCTCGCCATGGCGGCTGAGCGCGATGACCGCCAGGCGCAGCCCGGCCACCCAACCTTCCGTGCGGCGGTGCAACGCAGCCGCCCCGGCGTCCGACAGACCGATCCCGGACGCCGCGAGCAGCCGGCGCGTCTCGCGCTCACTGAGGTCCAGATCTCGGGCCCGGATCTCGGCTACCTCGTCGGCAAGTCTGAGCTTGTGCAGGCGGATCGGCGGGTCGCGGCGAGACGAGAGCACCACGCGCGTGGAGGCCGGCAGAGTCCCGAGCAGGCGCTCGAGCTGGGCGAGGGCCTCCGCCGACCGCAGCTCGTGGAGATCGTCGATGACCAGCACGACCGGCTCGACCTGGTCCGCTAACTCCGACACGACTCTGTCGATCACATCGTCGCCGTCGGGCGCAGCGGTCGCCGGAGGCTGCATCTCACGGTTGGCCGCACGCGTGGCCCGGCGAATCGCGCCCAGGACCACGGACCAGAACCGCTGCGCATCCTGTTCGTCGCGGTCCACAGACACGAACGCGATGCGGCGGAGACGGCTCGAGCGCTCAGCCCACGCAAGCAACAGCGAGGTCTTGCCGCTCCCCGGCGGGGCCGAAATCACGGTCACCCGCTTGGTGACAGCACGATCCAGCGACTGGATCAGGTCCTCTCGCTCCAGCAGACCCGAGGCGACCGAACCATCGCTGGAGGGCAGCTCCTCTGAGTGACCCGCGCGCTGGATCGTGGCCAGTGCGGTCACGCGGTCGCCTCCGGCTGGCTCATTGAAGCGGCCGGGCCTGACGTGCCCGGTTTATCCTCCCTCTCCACCGCCACGCATCGTGGCGCGACTGTTGAGCCTTCGAATCCTTGAACCCTTAGTCCTTAACCTGAGCGTCGTCCTCGGTCATGCTTAGCCCGCATGACGGAGCGTCGCCACCGGTTCTCAGCTCCGGACGGACTCTGCTGGGCCGGGAACACGAGCGCGAGGCGGTTGACCGGCTGCTGGACGGAGCGCGCGCCGGGCGTGGCGGCGTGTTGGTGCTGCACGGCGAGCCGGGTGTCGGTAAGACCGCAATGCTCGAGTACGCGGTCGAGGCTGGACCCGAGTTTCGGATCGCCCGGGCGGCCGGGGTCGAGGCTGAGATAGAGCTCCCATTCGCGGCGGTGCAGCAGCTCTGCTCGCCCTTCCTGGACCTCAGGCAGCGATTGCCGCAGCCCCAGCACGATGCGCTTGACGTCGCGTTCGGACTCAGGACCGGGCCCGCGCCGGATCGATTCCTGGTTGGCCTGGCAATCCTTGGCCTTCTCGCTGAAGCCGCCGAGGAGCAGGCAGTTGCGTGTGCCGTCGACGACGCGCAATGGCTCGACAGCGCGTCCGCCCGGATCCTGGCCTTTGTGGCCCGCCGTCTCGTCGCGGAGAAGATCGCATTCGTATTTGCGACTCGCGAGCTTGGCGAGACGCTCGCGGGCCTGCCGGAGCTACATATCGCCCCTTTGGACCGCACGGACGCGCGAGCGCTGCTGGATTCGGTTTTGCCCGCCCGGTTGGACGAGCGTGTGCGTGACCGGATCGTTGCCGAGACACACGGGAACCCGCTCGCCCTACTCGAGATGCCGCGCGGGCTGAGCCCGACCGAGCTTGCGGGCGGGTTTGGCTTGCCGTCAACCGCGCCTCTTTCTGCCGGGATTGAGGACCGCTACACGCGCCGGCTGGCCAAGCTGCCGCCCGAGGCGCGGCGCCTGTTGCTCGTGGCGGCCGCTGACCCGGTGGGCGATCCCGCACTCGTTTGGCGAGCGGCCGAACGCCTCCGGATCCCCGTATCAGCTGCCGACGTGGTCGAATCGGAGCAGTTGCTCACGCTGTCTCCCCGAGTGACGTTCCGCCACCCACTGGTGCGCTCTGCCGTCTACAGCTCCGCTGAGCCCAAGGCGCGGCGCGACGTGCACCGCGCTCTCGCGGAGGCGACCGACCCGGAGATCGATCCGGATCGCCGCGCATGGCACCGCGCGCAGGCCGCGGCCGCGCCCGATGAGGAGGTGGCCTCCGAACTCGAGGGTTCCGCCGCTCGTGCGCAGGCGCGGGGCGGTCTCGCCGCCGCGGCGGCCTTCCTCAAGCGCGCGGTCGCCCTGTCGCCCGACCCCACGCGCCGAGCGCGACGCGCGCTGGTAGCCGCGGAGACGGCATTTCAAGCAGGCGCCCTCGAGGACGCCCTTGATCTTCTCCAGATCGCCGAGTCAGCCGCTGCGGTCGACGATGTTCTACGTGCCCACGCCCACCTGCTGCGCGCTCAGGTCGCGTTCGCGTCGCGGCGAGGTAGCGACGCCGCTCCTCAACTCCTCGCGGCCGCGCGCGAACTCAAGGCGGTGGATCCCGGCCTCGCGCGGGCGACCTACCTGGAGGCCCTGTCTGCGGCGACGTTCGCCGGCCGGCTGGTGCACGGCGGCGGCCTGGTCGAGATCAGCAAGGCGGTGCTCGCCGACACGCCGCCTGAGAGGCCCCAGCCGTCTGATCTGCTCCTGCATGGGTTGGCGGTGCGGGCCACCGAGGGGTACGCGGCTGGCGCGCCATTGGTCAAGGAGGCGCTCAACGCCTTCCAGCGCGCAGACCTTTCACCGAATGATGCGCGGTGGCTGTGGTTTGCCAGCGTGGTCGCGTTGTACATGTGGGACGACGACGCCTGGACGACGCTGTTCACACGACAGCTTGAGCTCGCGCGGCAGACGGGTGCCCTCCCGGCGCTCGCGTTCGCTCTCGGTACCGGCACCACCGTCTATGCCTTCTTCGGCGAGCTGCGAACAGCAGCACTGCTCGAGGAGGAGCACAGAGCCGCCACTGATGCGACCGGGATTACGGCTGACCCGATCCCTCGGCTGGGGCTCGCGTCTTTGCGCGGTCGTGAGGCCGATTTCGCGGAGCTGGTCCGGACCACGGTGAGCGACGCGGAAGCTCGCGGGGAGGGGATCGTCCTGACGACCGCCGAGTTTCTGAGCGGAGGCCTTTACAACGGGCTCGGCCGCTACGAAGCAGCGCTCGCTGCTGTCGGACCCGCCGAGCGCGTCTACACCGAAGGGACGGCAATCTGGGCGCTGAGCGAGCTGATCGAGGCGGCCGTTCGCTGCGGCCAGCCCGAGCGTGCCCGGCGCGCCTTCGAGCTCGTCGAGGAGACCACTCGGGCCGCCGGCACCGACTGGGCCCTGGGGATCGAGGCTCGCCTCCGCGCACTGCTGAGCGCCGGCGATGACGCCGATGCGCTCTACAAAGAGGCGATCGGCAGGCTCGAGCGCACACGCATCCGCGTACAGCTCGCCCGTACCCACCTCCTCTACGGCGAATGGCTGCGGCGTGAGCGCCGCCGTCTGGATGCTCGCGAGCAGCTACGAA
>DASXCN010000174.1:0-13339 GCA_036491155.1 Solirubrobacteraceae bacterium
ACGATGCTGGCGCTGGTGTTCGGGGGCGGTGTGAGTCTGCTGGCAGGCTCCGCCTCGTCCGTGGCGCCCGCCCGGGCAGCCGCGAGACCCCAGGCGCTGCCGCGCGCGACGGTGACCAAGACGGTGGCCGCGGCGGCGGACTGCACCATCTTCTCCGGTTCGCCGACGTCGAACGCGCAATGCGGAGGTGGCAGCGACGACACGGTGGGCACCGACGGCAACGGCGCCTTCTACCGGACGATGATCTCGTTCACCAATCTCGGGATCCCGGCGGGGTCCACCGTCAACGGGGCAACATTGACGATCAACGCGCTGGGGGCGTTCGGCTCGACGGCGGCGACCGTGGTCGACATGACCCGGGCGTTCAGCCCCGGCGCAGCGACGTGGAACACCTATGACGGCGTCCACGCGTGGTCGGCGGCCGGCGGTGACTTCAACGCCAGCCCGCACGCGGTCGAGAGCGTGGCGGGCGCAGGCGCGGTGTCGTTCAGCGTCCCCGATCTGGTCCAGCCATGGGCGGATGGGAGCACCCCGTTCGGGCAGTTGGAGATGGTCGGGTTCACCGGCACGGGGAATGCGTTCACGATGGCCCACGATCCGGCGCTGACCGTCACCTACACGCCTCCGCCCCCTCCGCCCACCACGACGACCGGGACGACGCCGACCGGCCAGGTGGTCACGACGCCGGTCTCCACCCCGTTGCCCGTGGCGCACGGCCCGCGCGCCCTACGCATCAAGGTAGAGCTCTCCTGGACGTGGAACGGTGCCCATATCCGCCTGCGCAAGGTCAAGGTGGGAACGATGCCGGGGGACACGCAGCTGGCCATGCGCTGCAGCGGCGGAGGCTGCCCGCGCCACTCGGGCGCCACGGTGTCCGGCGCGCGCACGGTTCGCCGCAGCCTGCTGAAGCTGGCGGGCCACCGCTACCGCGCCGGTGACGTGCTCTCGGTCAAGCTCACGGCCGAGGGGTGGAAGCAGGAGCGGGCACGGATCTTCTTCCGCAACGGGAAGAAGCCGCTCATCCTCGGCTAGCGCCGCCGGCGTTTGCCCGCCCTCTGCGGCGAGGCCCGCCCCGTCGCCAGCGCCTACGCGGGTGCGCCAGATGTCCGTATGATGGTGCGTCGGGAGTCCGACGGGCTCACGGGGACGACGCGGAGGCGGCTGGTGACCGGCGTAGGCAAGTGGCAACAACGTGGCAGAGGTGCGTCGTTGCGCCGTGCCCGCTGCTGCCGGCGCGGGGGCTAGCGACGTGGCCGGCGGAGATCCGGGGGGCCCGGCACAGACACCGCAGATCGTCGGGCGCTACGAGATCCTGCGCGAGATCGGGCGGGGAGGCATGGCGATCGTGTACGTCGCCCGTCAGCCCGACCTTGACCGGCAGGTCGCGCTCAAGGAGTTGAGCCGCTTCCACGCGGGCTCGGCCGAGTACGCGCATCGGTTCCTGCGCGAGTCACGGATGGCCGGCTCGCTGAACCACCCCAACATCGTCACCGTGTACGAGTACTTCGAGCACGCCACGATGCCGTACATCGCGATGGAGTACGTGCCGCGCGGATCGCTGCGGCCGTACATGAAGCGGCTGACCCTGGCCCAGATCGCCGGGGTGCTGGAGGGTGTCCTGGCCGGGCTGGCCCACGCGGAGGCGGGCGGAATCGTCCACCGCGACCTCAAGCCGGAGAACATCATGGTCACCGGCGACGGACGCGTGAAGATCACCGACTTCGGGATCGCGCGCGCGACCCAGCGCGCCGGCACCCAGTACATGACCGCGACCGGCATGACGGTGGGGACGCCCACCTACATGGCGCCCGAGCAGGCCATGGCCGGGGACATCGGTCCCTGGAGCGACCTCTACTCGGTTGGTGTGCTCACCTACGAACTGCTCGTCGGCCACGTCCCGTTCCACGACACCGACGCGCCGATGGTGATCCTCATGCGCCACGTCAACGAGCGCATCCCCGCCGCAGTCGAGGTCCGCCCCGACATCGACCCCAAGCTCTCTGAGTGGATCGAGGCGCTCCTGGTCAAGGACCCGCAGCATCGCGTGCGGCATGCGGTGGACGCGTGGGAGGCGTTGGAGGACATCACCGTCGGGCTGCTCGGTCCGCTGTGGCGACGCGACGCGCGCCTGCTCGACGACCAGATCGCGGTCAGCAACGCCGTGCCGCTGACCCCGGCCCCGTTCGAGAGCCAGGCATCGATCCGGACGCCGACGCCGGCTTCCAGCCCGGCCGTGGCCGACGACTTCGTCACCTTCGACCCGTCGCCCGCGGTCGACACCCCACCGCCCGCGCCGCCGCCGGCTGCAGACACCCCGCCGCCTCCGGTTGCCACCCCGCCGCCCGCGGTCGACACCCCGCCGCCCGTGCCGTCCGTCGCGCCCGTGCCGGAGCCCCCTCCGGCCGTTGAGCCCCAGCCCGAGCCGCCCGCGGTCGCACCGGAGCCTGAGCCCGTGGAGACCCCGGACCCGGGCTACGAGACCGTGGCAGGGTCCGAGGCTGTCGCGCCGCCCGAGCCGGTGGTGGAACCCGAGCCGCCAGTCGAAGCGCAGGCGGCCGCTGCCGAGCCCGAGCCGGCAGCCGCCGCGGCGGAGCCCGCGCCGCCAGCTGCGGAGCCCGAGCCGGCAGCTGGGGCGCCCGAGCCGGCAGCTGCGGAGCCTCAGCCCGAGGACCCGGACTTCGTCACCTACGCGCCAGAGGCCATCGTCCCGGTGCCCCCGCCTCCGCCACTGCCCGAGCCGACCGCTGTCGAGCCGGAGCCCGCCCCCGGACCTGAGCCCGAACCGGTTGCCGCGGAGCCCGAGCCCGAACCGGAACCCGAGCCCGACACCGAGCCGCTCCCCGAGCCCGTGGCGATCGCCGAGCCCGTCGCCGAGCCCGAGCCGGTGGCCGAGTCCGAGCCCACTCCCGAGCCGATCTCCACCCCGGTGGCTACGGCCCGCACGGACGGCCAGGCGACCGGGCGGCGTGGCCCGATCGCGGCGTTGGCGGCTGCGGCCATCGTGATCGGGGCGGCGATCGGCTTCCTGGTGGCACCGAGCTCACATAAGGCTGCGCCGAAAGCGGCTCCGCTCAGCCAGGTCGCCTCCGCGGGGACCGGTGGCTCTCTCAAGTTCCGCTTCCCCGCGGGCTGGCAGACGTCCAACACCGTCCCGTCGGCGGCGTCGACGCTGAAGCTCGACAGCCCGACGACGGTGAGCCCCACGACCTCGCCGGCCCAGGGGGCACTCGTGGTCGGCACGGCCAGCCCGGTCGGCGCGAACTTCCTGCCCACGGCGTTCACCGGGACCCTCGGAACGGCGGCGCAGGGCTCCCCGGTGAAGCTGGGCGCCAACACGTTCATGCGCTTCCTCGATGTCGTGCCCCAGAGCACGTCGACCGCTCTGTCGGTGTATGCGCTGCCGACCCAGCAGGGGACGGCGATCGCGGCCTGCGTGCTCCCGGCCGCCGGTGCCACGGTGTTCAACGTCGCCTGCGAGGACGTCCTGCGCACGCTTCAGTCCTCCGCGCCGGCCCTGCCCCTGGGCGCGAATCCGACCTTCGCCTCCGCACTGGGCGCCATCGTGAGCAAGGTCAACCACACGCGCGCCAGCGCCGGTCATGCACTGGCCGCCGCCAAGAGCCAGAAGGCCCAGGCCGCCGCGGCCAAGACTCTCGCCGGCGCCTATCAACAGGCCGCCGCCGCCGCAGCCAAGCTCCAGCCGGGGCCCGTCGGGGCGCAGGCCACTCGCTCAGTCGTCGCCGCGCTCCGCCAGCTCGCCACCGGTTACCAGGCGCTCAGCACGGCGGCGGAGCACAACAACAAGAAGGCATACGCGTCGGCGAGCGCCGCCGTCGCCAAGGCGCAGAGCGCGCTGACCGCAGCCTTCGCACAGCTCCAGCGCGCCGGCTACAAGATCGGCTGACCCCGGCTAACCCCGGGGCCCGAGCGCGATCAGCCGCCGCCGCCCGCGTGCGAGACCCCGGTGGCGCCGCCCGACGATGATCCGCCGCTGCTGCTGCCACCGCCGCTGGAGGGCGTGGAGGCCGGTGTCGAGCTCTGGACCGGTGCCGAGCTCTGGACTGGTGCGGAGCTCTGGACCGGCGCCGACGAGGACGCCGAGCTCGCCGAGCTCGCCGATGAGCTGCTGGCTGGCGTCGAGGTGGTGGCCGTTTTCTTGGGCTTCGGCTTTGCGGGAGGCGCGTGCAGCGCGGGTACGGCGCCGGCGTTCGTCAACGGCGTGATGCTCGCGTGCTGCGCGCTCGCCGCGCTGGTCGGAGCCAGCGACCCGCTCTGAGCGGGAGCCGATGTCTTCTTGACGGCAGACCCGATGGCAAAGGCCGCCACCAATCCCACCACCAGCGCGAGCGCCAGAAGCAGCCAGCGCTTACGGACGTCCTGGCCAGCGGGGGCGGAACTGACCGCCGCCACGTCTCCGCTGGACATCACTGAGCTTTCCATCCGAACCGTACCCCCGATATGAGTTGCATCTTCATCGTAAACCAGCTGTCCAGCCGATTAACGAGCCTCTAGATGATGCGTTCACGCACCGCCAGCGCCACCGCCTGCGAGCGGCTCTTGACCCCCAGCCGGATGACGATGTCGTGCAGGATGGTCTTGATCGTGCGCTCGCTGTAGGACAGTCGCTCGGCGATCTCCCGGTTGGACAGGCCGGCCGCCACCAGACTGAGCACCATCTGCTCGCGCGGCGTGAACCCCCCGTTCTGCGGCGCCACGCGATCGCGCTGGCCGAGCGGGGTCACCGAGCCGCTGAGCCTGCGGACCGACCCGGAGTCAAAGACGAAGATCCCCGCCGCCACAGCGTTGACCGCCGCCAGCAGTGTGTCGGGCGTGAGCTGATCGCGCGAGAGTGTGCCGCCGACGCCGGAGCCGATCGCATCCAGGACGTCGGCGGTACTCGCCTCGTGCATGCACATCAGCACCCGAGCGCCCGTCTGGACGCCGATCTCCTGCACGAAGGCCATCGCGCCTCCGAGGTCTGAGTCCAGCACCACGACGTCGGCCTCGGCCAGGGCCTCGCTCTCCCAGGCCAGCGCGATTGACGGCGCATGGTCCACGGCCTCCACGCCCGGCGCCATCGACAGCGTCGTTCGCAGCCCACTGACATAGATCGTGTCCCTGAACACGATGAATATGCGCATCGCCCCACCTTTGTCTGGCTTTGGTCCCGATCCGGCGTTACAGCAGGCCCATCATATGGCGCGTGCGCCTCCGGCGCACGCTTATTCCTCGCGTCGCGCGACCCGGACGACGTGGTCGCCCGATACCACCACCTCGTCGGCCTCGATCAGCACCTGGCGTCCGGCGGCCTTGGAGCCCTGCTCCCCGGTGGCGATGTCCATCTCATAGAGGCGCAGGATCTTGACCGCCTCCACCGCGTCGAAGGCATGCATGATCGCGTAGAGCTCGCCCTGGTTGAGCGAGCGCCCGGGCGGCCACCCCCTGCCCACCCCACCGGGCGTGCCACCGATCATCGGGTTGAGGTACGTGTAGAGCGCGTTGCGCACGTGGTTCTCGATGCGTTGGGTGTGGGCTCGTGGCGTCACCTGCAAATTGACCACCACCGAGATCGCGCGAAAGCGCATCGGCTCCAGGCGCACCGGCGTCCCCGGAAGCTTGCGGGCGTCGAGATAGCGCTGGATCTCCTCCAGCAGCAGGGCGTCGGGTGTGAGCTGCTCGAAGGTGAGCCGGTGATCCGCGGGGTCCACGCGCGGAAGGATCCGGAGCGTCACGCCCGGCAGGCCGTCGGCCACGCGCAGCGCCCGCGCCACGCGTGGCGTGGCCTCGGTGGCCAGGAACTCGTAGTCCTCGGCGGTCACTGCTCGATAGCGGGTGCGGATCTGCAGCGCGGAACGCTGCCGCGCGGACTCCAGCACCTCCGGGTCCACGCCGCCCAGCGCGGGCCGCGGGTTGGTGACAGAGGCGACGCCGGGAAGCGCGCTGCGCAGTACGGAAATCGCGCCCGCGCTCACGTTGCCGGTCCTGCCGCCGCCGTGGCGATAGCGGCCCATGCGCAACATCGCGCCCTTGGCCGGGATGGCTCCGTGCAGCGTCACGCCGCCGTCGACGCTGCGCAGCTCGGGTCCGAGGCGGATCTGCCCGTGCACGAGGTCGATCCCGAAGTGGCGGTCCCCGGGGCCTGAGCCCGCAAACGAGTCAACCTGCTCCCACGGCTCCCAGTCGCCGTCGCCGACCTTGACCTCGAGCGCCTCGCCCGGCGCGAGGTTGAGGACGGGGGCAAAGCGCGTCGCGAAGCTCTGGCCCGGGGTGCCGTCGCTGACCCCGACCGTCTCCTCGGTCTCGACAGTGGAGTGCTCAGCGGACAGCAGCGCGCCTATCGGCGCCGCGGTGATCTGGTAGATCTCAGGCGGCTGGGTGAACACCGCGGGCTCGCCCGTGACGCGCGTGGTCTCGGCGATCCGGCAGCGCAGCCAGTACAGGCGGCGCCCCGCGATCGCCTCGGTGCCGGACATCGCCGGGCACTGGACCTCCACAGTGCCCGAGCCGTAGTTGAAGCCACCGGTGAGATCCTCCAGGACGTCGACCTCGGACCAGGTGCTGTCACCGAGGCTCACCTCCCAGCGCAGGGGCGGGTCGTCGGGCCTGACGCCCGCGCCACGGGCCATCGATGCCTCCATCGACACCTGCATGAGCAGACGCGACAGGCTCTCCTCGAAGCCGAGATACAGCGCGTCGCCGATTTGCGGCTGACGGCTGAAGGGGATCTGATCGGGCCCGGTGGGATAGGCCACGCCGTCCGCCACGCCGATCTCCTTGGCCGCCCCGGCGCGCTGAACGAGGTAGGCGGCGGGGAGCAGCGCCGGAATGACGAATGTCTCCGTGGTGCCGAAGACGATCGATTCCTGCGTCGCGGTGCGCAGCGTGCCCGCCTCGGTTCCGGCGTGGATCTCCAGCGGACTGGCCGGCGGCGCGCTGAGGCGCATCCGCAGCTCCGTATAGGCGGCAGCGGGACCGTCGAGCTCGATGCCCAGCAGGTCCAGGAGCGCGACGTGGAGCTTGTCGGGAACCATCGCCAACCGCTCCACCGCCAGTCCGGTCATCCACGTGAAGAGCTCGATGAGGGCGGCGGTCGGGTCAGCCGCGCCGTTGACCGCCAGCTCCGGGCACAGGATGGCGACGCGGCGGCGGGCCTCGGCGACGAGGGCGCGGTGGTCGCGGGGATCGAGGCGGACGGAGGCGGGCGTCACGCGGTGTCCTCGGCCGGGATCACATAGAACGGATAGACGAGGTTGTAGAGCCGGCTTGTCGTCAGGACCTTGTAGGTGATGGTGATCAGCAGCGTTCCGCTCTGAGACTCGCTGAGGTCATAGTCCAGGCTCACGACCTCGATGCGGGGCTCCCACCGCCTCAGCGCGGCGTGGATCGCGGTGTCGATGTGGCCGATGAGCTCGGCGTCGATGGCGTCGAAGACGAAATCGTGCACCGCGCACCCGAACTCCGGGCGCATCGGGCGCTCGCCCGGGGCCGTCCCGAGGATCAACCGGATGGCCTGCTCGATGTCGTTGACGCCGTGGGCCAGCGCCAGGACGCCCCGCTGGTCGGCCTGGAGGGGGAAGGAGAGCCCGGATCCGATCAGGTCAGCCATCGCGTCCTCATCCCAGGCTGATCATCGGGCCGCTGACGGTGACGCCGCTGGGACCGACCTGGATCGAGGACCCGCCGCACTTGACCGTCACCGACTGCATTCCCTCGATCGTGATGTTGCCCATGTCGGCCTTGATGCTGATGTCGCCCTGCTGGCTCTCGATCGTGTAGGCCTGCTGGGCGGTCTCCGAGATGTTCTGGTCCGCGCTGACCGTCAGCGACTGTTTGGTGGTGAGGTTCATGGCGTCCTTGGCCGTGGCCACGATCTTCTGGTCTGAAAGCAGCGCGAACGAGCCGTCCTGGTTCTGGGTGAGGTCGTCGCCGGGCTGGTCGGTGCCGTTGAACAGGGAGCCCAGGACATAGGGGCGGCGCGTATCGCCGTGCTCGAAGCCGACCAGCACCGCCTCGCCCGCCACCGGCAGCATCATCAGGCCCCGCGCGTTGCCGGCGCTCACCGAGGCGATGGGGGCCCACGCGCTCTCGGCGTCGGGCCCGAGCGAGGGGAACTGGACCCGGACACGACCCATGCCGTCGGGATCGGTGTTGTTGGTGACCAGGCCGATGACGAGTTGGGCGGCGAAGTCGGGGCCGCTACTCCCGCTGGCGCGATCGCCCCCCACCGATCCCAGCAGCGTGTGCGCGGGCGAGTTGGCGAAATGCGTCTCGTAGGTGGCGCCCCCGCGCAGGATGTGCGTTGCGGCGGCGACGCGGTACAGGCCGCTGAACTTCTGGCCCACGCCGCTGACCTGGACTGACGTCCCCGCGCGAATGCTGGGATTGCCGTCACTGACGCCTTCGGCGGCGATGTAGCCGTTGGCGAGCTTGTCCAGCAGCGCCTGGGCAAGCGCCTGGCCCTCGCTCTGGCTCTGGACCGGCTCGGTGGCGACATGAATGTCGGCGCCGTCGAACGCGCTGGCCACCGACGAGCGCTCCACGCCGATCCGCGCCACCTGGTCCGGACTGGACGCCGTGGCGTTGATCGCCTGCTTGGCCTTGGGGTCAAACGCCCCCAGGGTCACCTGTTGGGCCTGCTGGGTGGCGGTGACGCGCGGGCTGAACGAGCGCAGGGTCTCCGGCCATTGCAGAGGCACCGGGTTGTCCGCGCTGGGCTTGCGGAAGTACGCGCTGGTGTCCTGGACCACGAACTCGAAGCCCACCCGCTCGGCCAGGCGCCAGATGAAGTCCCAGTCGGTCTCGTTGTCCTGTGCCATGAAGTCGTGGGGATCGCCGGTGCTGTCGCAGTTGGCGCTGAAGCCGGCCTCACTCAGCACCTTGGTGACGATGTCGCTGCTGGTCTGGTTCTGGAACGTCCTCACCTTCCGGGCCCGGATGAGGGCGTGCGAGCGGTCATAGCCACGGACCAGCAGCTCGACGCCGCCGGCCCCGAAGTTGACCTCCTGGGAGACGACCTGACCCTTGAACAGGCTGGTCGTGGTGAGCTGATCGCGCGCGCCGAGCTTGACCTCGAGCGACTTGCCGATGTCGAATGGGTGGGAGTCGATCGGCTGATCCTCGCCGTCCTTGGCCTTCTGGTAGACGACCGAGACGGTGCACATGTCGGGCAGCCGCAGGTAGCTGAGGATCCGCACCTCGCGGACGCGCCCGCTCAGCGTCTCGTCGAGCTCGGTGCCGTCGACGAGAACCGCGTAGAGGGCGACGTTGCGGTCTGAGGTGACGCTCATATGTCGAGCCTCGGGATGGTCAGCGTGCTCCCGCGACGCAGCGCCAGCGGATTGTCGATGCCGTTGGCCTCGGCGATCGGGCGCCACCGCGTGGCATCGCCGTAGGACTCGTACGCGATCGAGTGCAGCGAGTCGCCGTCCTGGACGATGTGGGATCGGAGCCCCGCCGTGCCGCGCGTGGTGGGGTTCTGCGCCTGGCCGGGTGGCGAGCTGTCCTCGGCCTGTGCGAGCTCCAGGTCCACGAACGCGCGCGTCGGGTCCCCGTTGGGGTGAAACAGCGCGTACTGGATGGAAATCGAGAGCGGCGCCGCCTTGGGGAGCTTGGTCGAACCCCAGCTGAAGGTGACGAACTTGGGCGCGCTGCCGCCGCCGTGCATCGCCTTCATCAGCGCGTTGGCCTGGTCCTTGACCGTCTTGTCTGCGCCCTGCAGGGAGGTGTCGAGCAGCAGCGTCAGCTTGTAGACCATCGGCAGGCCGCCCCCGAACTCGGGGTCGGGCCAATCCTTGCTCTGGTTGGGCTTGTAGGTCCAGACGTTGGTCTTGGAGATCGTGTACGTCTCCGGGTTGAACGCGCACTCGATCAGGTCGCCACCCTCGATCTGCAGCTTGGCGTTCTGAAACCCTTGAGGGACCGGCATCTCAGGGCCCCAGCTTCAGTCCCGAGTGCGCGATCTCGAGCGTCTCGCCCCACGTCTGAGGGTCGGCCGCGCTGGCGTGGAGCGTCGGACCCGACCAGTGCACGGGGTAGGCGTCGGCGAAGGTGAACTTGCGCAGGTCGCGCGACATCTCGCCCTTGACGGCGGTCAGCGTGAGCGTGATCTCCTGCGACTGCGCCTGCGTGTGGGTGGCGAGGAACCATTTCAGCAGCGACTCGTCGCTGACCAGGCCCCAGGTGAGCTTCAGGTTGGGGTAGCGCATGCGCCCCGGCAGGCGATGGACGAAGTCGTTGTTGCCGCCCTCGGCGTACTCCAACACGTCAAACCAGACCTCGAGGCCCTCCAGGCCCTTGAAGATCCCCATGAAGTAGGAGTTCTTCGTGATGTTGGGAACCTCGAGGACGACGTAGTGGACGAAGGAGGGCGTCATGGCATTAGAACGGGTGGTTGATCAGTTGCCCGAGTTGCTCCTGCTCCTCCCGGACACGGCGGAGCATCTCGGTGTAGATGAGGTCTGAGCTGTGCCCGCCGCCGCTGCTCCCGGCACCGCCACTCGTGGCGCTCGTGCCGCCGGACGACGCCGCGCTGCTGGGTGCGCTGCCGGCCACCGCCGCGGCGCCGGTCGCGGTGGCGGGCGCTCCGGGGAGGGCGCGGGCCAGAGTCCGGGGCGCGGGCGCGCTCGCGGGTCCGGTGGCGGACGGCTGGGGTGCGGAGCGCGGGGTCGCCTGAGGTGAGCGCGACAGAGTGCGCGGGGTTGCCGCGGGCGGTGCGGCGGTGGGCGGCGGGCCCATGAGCTGCGAGAGGAGTTGGGCGGTCGGCGAGGGGCCGGGTGGCTGCGGCGGGGTGGACGAAGTGAGTGGCATCGACGCGCTGGGTGGCATCGACCCGGTGGGCGGACCGGTTGCGGGGGCGGGAGCCGAAGCCGCCCCGGGCGGCACACCGGCGGGGGCGGCCGACCGCGGCGGCCGCGGGGATGCGGGGGGCGCGGGGCGTGCGGTGGTGACGCGCGGCTTACGCGCGAGGGCGAGGGCGGGGCGTGGTGCTGCGGGGCGGGCGCGGGTGCCCGGCGCGGGTGTGGCCGCGGTCGGTGCCGGTGCCGGTGCCGGTGACGGCGTCGACGCAGGCGTGGGCTTGGCGGGGCGCGGCGGCATCCCGAGCGCGGAGCTGATCCGGCGGGCGAGGCTCGGGCGCGGCACGTCGGGAACCGGCGTCACTGCAGCCGGCGCCGCTGGGGCCGGCGCCGCTGGGGCCGGCCCCGCTGGAACCGGCGTCGCGGAAGCCGGTGTCTGGGTGGCGGGTGTCTGGGTGGCCGGTGACTCGAGGGCCAGGGCGACAGCCGGTGCGGCGGGGGGGTCCGGGCGGTAGACAAGCGTCGCCGCGGCCCGATGGTGTGCGGGCGCGGGCGTCGGGGAGGTGACCGGCGCGCGGCTCAGCGGCGGCCGCGGTGCGTGCTGCGGGGACGGTCGGACCGAAGCGGCGGCGGGCCGGCTGGCAGCACGCGCCATCCGGACCGGCGCCGGCCTGGCAGGCGCGGTCTGCGCCGTCGGCGGCTGGGTCGCCGGTGTGCGGGCCGCCGCCGATGGTGTGGGGGCTGCCGTCTCCCGCTGGGTGGGCGGTGGCGTCGGCGGGCGCCGGCGTCGCAGGGTGTCGGCGACGCGGCGTGCGAGAGGACGGGCCGGCGCGGGTGCGGCCGCGGGTGCGGCGGCCGGGCGTGACGCAGCCGGGATTGCCGCAGCGGGGGTTGGCGCAGCCGGGGTCGGTTCGGCCGGGGTTGGCGTAGCGGACGCGGGCGTCGGTGGAGCGGGTGTGGGCCGCGGAGCGCGCTCGATGCGCGGGCGCGTTGTCGGTGGCGACGGCGCGGCCTCCGTGGGCCGCCGGGCCAGAGGTTGTGGCGCCACCGGCGGTTCCTGTCGCGCTGATGGCTGGTGACGAGACGGCGGTTCGTGACGTGGGGACGGCGACGGCGAGGCCGCCGTGGGGTGGGGTGTCTCCGGCGCCAGCGTGCGCTGCAGGCCCGCGTCGGCGACCGGCGACGGCGTGGGGGGTGGCGCGGGCACGGCGGAAGGCGACGGTGTGGGGGACGGCGACGGGGCTGCGGGCGGCGGCGCCGCAGCTACCGGAGTCGGCGGGGCTGCCGTCTCTGCGGCAGGTGGCGTGGCCGGGGTCGGGGTGGGTCCGCTCGTCGGCGGTGGCGACGGCCCTGCGGCGGGCGACCGCGGTGCGCCGGGCGGGACTCCAGCACCTGGCGTCGACGATGTCTGCGGGGCGGGTGGCGCGGGGGGTGTGGGCCGTGCGGGCTGCAGAGACGCTGGCGGCGGTGCCGGCTGCGAGGACGCCGCCGCCGGCGCGTCGATCGGTGGCACTGATGCCGGCATGGTCGGTGGAGCCGGCGGTGCTGGCGCCGGGGGCGATGTCGACGTGGCAGGGGGCGGCGAAGCGGAGGCCCGCGGTGGCGAGGTGGCCGGCGGTGGCGGCGAAGCGGCCGCGGGCGGTGGCGAAGGAGCTGGCGACACGGCTTTTGGTTGTGAAGAGGGACGCGCGGCGTCCGGTGCCGGCCGGGTGCTGAGTCGCTTCCCTGGCCGGCCGGCCGGCGCGGGGCTCGGCGGGCTCGGGGTGTCGGCCCCGCGAGGGCCCTCGAGGATCTGCGCGGAGCGCCCCTCGCGCTGACGGGGCGGCACGGGAGCTGCGGTCATCTCGCCGTCACCTGTGTCCTCGGGCGCCGGTGTGCCGGGGAGCGGGAGCGGCGGCAGCACGCCCTGATACACCGGCGTGTTGCCGCTGAACATCGCCTCGAACACCTCCTCGGGCATGTCGTACCGCTGGCTCATCATCGTGCGGAAGGCCGCGACCTCGTCACTGGCTGCCTCGGCGGGCGGCGCATCGGCCGGGGCGAGGTCGGCAGGTCCGGGCTCAGCGGGCGGCGCCTCCATGGGCGGCGGCGCGGCAACCGGCTCGGCCTCCCACATCACCGTCGGGGCCGGGCTCTGGGCCGCCGGCGGAGGAATGGTCCGCGCCGATGAGTCGAACTCCCCCACCGCGTGCACCTCGGCCGGCGGGGCGATGCGCGTCGACGCCTGCAGCAGCTTGGGCGCCCGCCGGCGCAGGACGGCGTCAGCGAGCCGCGTGTGGGAAGCGGCGCGCGCGGACACGCGTTGCGCCAGCGCCAAACGGCGCAGCACCTGGGGCGGGACGCCCCGACCCGCTCCTGTCCCGACATCCTCCATCCGCTTTCAGTTCTCCCGAATTCCCGTGAGTGCGTGGGCCTCGGCCAGGAAGCGCCGCCGGTCGGCGTGCTCGAGGTCGAGGATGGCGTCCAGTTGCCAGTGGAAGTGGTAGGCCAGTTGGGCCGCCTCCGAGAGCAGTCGCTCCGAAGACGGCCTCGTCATTCCCCCAGGC
>DASXCN010000175.1:0-2758 GCA_036491155.1 Solirubrobacteraceae bacterium
AGCTCGGCGGCGGGAAGGACCCGAGCCCCGTCGTCCAGCCGCGCGGACAGCTCGGCCAGCACCGTCTCCACGTGCTCCTCGCGTACATGCAGGAAGGCGTCGCGCGAGGAGCCGGCCGGGCGCGGATGGGAGAGCGTCGCCTCGAGGTCGGGCCACAGATCGTCGAGATAGTCCACGCGTTCGGGCGACACCGCGACCTGGCCGTGATCTGCGGTGAGGAGCACGGTCACGTCGTCAAGGTCCTGCAGTCGCTCTTCGATCGCGTCCAGCGCCAACCGCGCCGCCGCCTCGAACTCGGGCGAGTCGGGCCCGCTCTCATGGCCGGCGCGGTCGATCGCGTCCCAGTAGAGCAGCGCGTAGGCGGGCTCGTCCCGGCCGGCCATGAGGTCGGCGAGCGTGGCGAGGCCCTCGGCCGGCGTCTCGAAGCCGTGTACCTGCGCGCCCCGCGTGGCCAGGCGCGTGAAGGACGAGTCGGCGATGGCGGCCGGCTGGAGCACGAAGCACGGCACGTCCAGCGACTCGTACAGCGTGGGGCCGGGCAGCAGCACCGCCGGGTCCAGCCGGCCCTCGAGATCGTCGGACACCTTGGAACTGGCGTAGCTGAAGCGCAGCGGGCAGATGATGGTGTCCAGTTCGGGCTCCAGCACGTTCCACTCATACAGGCCGTGGTCCGCCACCGGCAGGCCGGAGTGGATGGTGGTGACGTGCGCGGTGGTGGTGGAGGGGAACTGCGCGCGCAGCGGCGTGATGTGCAGGCGCTCCAGCAGGGGGTGATCGTCGTGGCGGTGCAGGAACCTCAGCCCCAGGGCGTCGAGGAACAGCAGCGCGACGCGCTCGCCGGCGGCCACCCGTCGGCGGATCTCGTCGGGGATGTCGGCGAAGGAGCCGTCCGGCTTCATGCGCAGAATCGTCACGCATTTGTTTGAGGCGCGTCACACACGCGTCTTGTTTCGTCACAGGGGCCCGGGCTAGCGTGGTTTTCCGTCCGCCGGCGGACGTACCGTGATGGGTTCAACGCGCAGAGACAAGGAGCCGGAGCGAAGCATGAGCGAGAACGAGAGAGGCGCAACCGTCGGCGCGTCTGACCCCAAGGCCGACGCCAAGCGCCAGGCCGCCCTCCAGGGCGCCCTGACGCAGATCGAGCGGCAGTTCGGCAAGGGGACCGTGATGCGCATGGGGGACCCCGATGCCCGCGTGAACTGCGATGCGATCCCCACGGGAGCGCTGTCGCTGGACATCGCGCTCGGAATCGGTGGCGTGCCGCGCGGCCGGATCATCGAGATCTTCGGCCCGGAGTCCTCCGGCAAGACCACGCTCGTCTACCACCTGATTGCCGAGGCCCAGAAGCTCGGCGGGGTGTGCGCCTTCGTCGACGCCGAGCACGCGATGGACCCGCTCTACGCCCAGAGGATCGGCGTGGACATCGACGAGCTGCTCGTCTCCCAGCCTGACTACGGTGAGCAGGCGCTGGAGATCGTGGACATGCTGATCCGCTCCGGCGCGGTCGACCTCGTCGCCGTGGACTCGGTGGCGGCGCTCACGCCGCGCGCCGAGCTGGAGGGCCAGATGGGCGACCAGACCGTCGGCGCGCAGGCCCGGATGATGTCCCAGGCGATGCGCAAGCTCGCCGGCAACCTCAACCGCGCTCAGACGCTCTGCGTGTTCACCAACCAGATCCGGGAGAAGGTGGGCGTGATGTTCGGCTCACCGGAGACCCAGCCCGGCGGCCGGGCGCTGAAGTTCTATGCCTCCCAGCGGCTGGACATCCGCCGGATCGAGACCCTGAAGGACGGGACCGAAGCGGTGGGCAACCGGGTACGGGTCAAGGTCGTCAAGAACAAGGTGGCCGCTCCGTTCAAGCAGGCGGAGTTCGACATCGAGTTCGGCAAGGGCATCTCGACCTCGGGGTGCCTGCTGGACTACGGCATCGAGCACAACATCGTGACCAAGTCGGGCTCGTTCTTCTCCTACGGGGATGAGCGGCTGGGCCAGGGCCGCGGCAACGCCAAGGCCTTCCTGGACGAGCATCCGGAGATGGCGGACGAGATCCAGGACAAGATCTACGCCGTGCTCGGCATCGGCCGGGATCTGGTCAAGGAGATCGAGCACGACGACGCGCCGCTGGCCGCGGTCGCGCCCGCGGCCTAGACGGCGGCTGATGGCAGTCGGCAGCGGCCGACAACAGCGTCGTGCGGCACACCGAGTCTGAGCACCCGCCCCCGGAGGCGTCTGAGCACGATCCGGGGGCGGACGGCGCGCTGGCGGCGCAGGAGCGCCTCCAGAAGGCGCTCGACCTCGGCTACGCCTACATCAATCCCCGGGATCGCACGATCAGCGAGGTGCAACGCCACCTCGAGCGCCGGGGGGTCTCCGCGGAACTGGCCGAGACGGCCATCCAGACGCTGGGCCGGCAGGGCTTCCTCGACGACGCGCGGTACGCGCGGTTGTTCGTGGCCGACAAGCGCGCGCTCGAGCAGTGGGGCGCCGATCGCATCCGCCGGGGGCTGCTCACGCGCGGGGTGGATCGCCATCTCGTCGAGGCGGCGCTGGCCGAGGCACCTGGCCCGGACGCCCGCGATGACGGGGAAGGTGGGGAGGGCGGGGCGGGTGGGCCGATATCCGAGCTTGACCGGGCGCTCGGGCTGCTGCGCCGGCGCTTCCCCGACCCGCCGCAGGACCGGCGTGACCGCAACCGGGCGCTGGGCATGCTCCTGCGCAAGGGCTATGAGTCAGAGCTGGCACTCGATGCCCTGGCCGC
>DASXCN010000176.1:0-19360 GCA_036491155.1 Solirubrobacteraceae bacterium
CAGGTACCGGGCTTGCGGGCCAGCGCGTCCAGCGCGGGCCGGTCCAGGCCCGAGCCGGTGCGGACCTCGTCCTCGCTGACGGCCCCGGCGTCCAGACCGCGGACCAGGTACGACGCGAGGGCCAGCGCGGTGGCCGGCTCGTCCAGGATCGCCGACTCGGTGTGCCTGAAATAGTCGTGCAGGCGCTGCTCGGCCTCGGCCAGTCCGTCGCGGTAGAAGGCGAACGTCGCCGCGTAGCGGCTCGGCAGCTGGGCCGGGTGCAGATCCCAGCCCTGGTAGTAACCGCGCTCCAAGGATCGCCGGACGAGCTGGAGGTGCAGCTCCCACCCGCGCCGCACCGCGGCCTCGTCGCCGACCGGCAGCACGTTGGTCGACCCGTCCGAGAGCCGCACCCCGGTGCCGGCGGCCGCCGCCTGCATGACGAGCTTGGCGTGGTCGGCGACCGGATGGGCCATGCTCTGATACCGCGCGGCGATACCGCAGAACGCCGAGTAGTCGTAGGTCCCATAGTGCAGCGCGGTGCACCGGCCGGCGGAGGCGTGCACCATGCGGGCCACCAGCGCCGCCCCGTCCGGACCCAGGATCGACTGCGGTGTCTCGACCTGGATCTCGAAGCGCAGCCGCCCGGTGCCCGCCGCGGTCTCGGCCCGCTGACACAGGTGGACCATCGCCCGGACCTGCTCGACACTGGTGACCTTGGGCAGCGTGGTGACGAACGACTGAAACGGATCCCGCCCGCCCCCCACCCCGGCGCCGGTGAGCGCGTCGACAAACGCGATGAACGTCCGTACCGCCCGGCGGCGGGTCGGCGCCTCGAGGCTCTTGATCCGGATGCCGGAGAACGGCGGCGCGGCGCCCTCGGACAGACTCGCGGCGAGGGCGGCGCCGGCCGCTACCGCGTCGCCGTCCTCGACCGGATCGGGCCGGTTGCCGTAACCGTCCTCGAAGTCGATCCGGAGGTCCTCGATCGGTTCGGAGGCCAGCTTGCCCCGGACGCGCGCCACGGTCTCATCGTTACCCACCAGGTCGGCGAAGAGGCCCGGCTGCGCGTCGAGTGCGGCGAGCGCCTGGGCGCCCCAATCGGGGACGAGCGCGGCGTGATAGCGATCGGCCGCGACGTAGACCGTGTGCACCGGCTGACGGCCGGCGCGATCGCCCGGGAACCGCGCCGCCAGCGCGGCGTCAGCCTCCGCCAGCCGCGCGTCCAGCTCCGTACCGAGCTCGAGGGCGAGGTGGTCGATATCGATGCGTGCCATTGGGCCTCACCTTTCCGCGTAACGGGGGTTCTATCCCGCATCATAGAAGTACTAAGAGCCATTCCCTCGAGACCGGCGCTGCCCGTTCCGGTCCAGAGGTGAGAACACCATGCATCCGACGCGCAGTTCAGACACGATGCGAGGTGATCGGTCCGGTTGAGCTGCCGGTGGGTGAATGTCTGGCGGGCGAGCTGCAGGGCCGTGAGGATCGCCGGCAACCCGAGGAGGCCGAGTGCGAGCTGCCACCAGGCGAGGCGGTCACCGGCGCCGGTCAGCGCGAGGGCGAGCAGACCGAGCCCGACCAGCGCTCGCGCAATGGTGCCGAGCGGGCCGATGGCACGCGCGTGCCCGATCGTGCGCGGGAAGTGACGTTCGATGAACGGTGGGGTGCTTGGCATGCGGCGAGCGTAAGCGCTCACCCCGGGGGGAGAGTCAACCCCGCCCGCGCTGGTCGATGCGTTGCTCGGCTTGCTCCAGGAGCGTCGCCAGCCGGGGCCCCACCGGCTCGTCGGGTCGGTCCAGGTAGACGGCGGCGGCGGTCGCTGTACCCTTCCCTGCCTGACGCGTGTGCGAGCAGCCTGCGTGTGGAGGGACTAGGCGGGGTCGAGTCCTCTCGGGCGCACGCTCAGTCAGTCCACCAGTCGCGCTCACCCTCCACGTCCCCCCTCGGGTTCTCGCCGAGGTGGGGCGCGCCGAAGACGAGGAGCTCGAGGCCCTCCGGCCCGGCCTCGTAGCCGCGCCAGGTACCGGCGGGAACGCGCACGACGTCCAACCGCTTGACCTCGACGATGTCGTCGTCGAGCTTCATCCGCCCGCTCCCGCCCACGACGACGAACACCTCTTCCTGCTCATGGTGCGTGTGGCCATACGGAAACCTGTAGTCGGGCGGGATGCGCTGATAGCTCAGGCCGGACTGCTCGAGCTCCAGTGGCTGACCCGCGATGCGGAACTCCAGGTCCGGCGAGCCGTCAAAGTTGGACCCCAGGTCCGCCAGATCCTCTCTGAGGTTCTTGAGCGTGAACGGCATGGCCACGAGTCTACGGTTCAGCGCTCAGACCGCTTGCGACGGCCGGCGGGCCGGTCAGTCGGCAAGCGACCGCTCGATCTCGGCGGCGAGATCAGGATGGTGGTACGGACCCGGCTCACGTAGCGCGGCGATCACGCGGTGCTGGTTCTCGACGCTCTTGTCGTGGCTGAGCTTGATCTTGCACACGAACCGCGTGATGGGGATGCGCAGCCCGACCGTCCCCTTGGCCAGCTGCGCGCCCCGCTCGGGGTCCAGGAACAGGGGCTCGTCGACCTCGCGCTCGAAGTGCTCGACCAGCCGCGTCAGCACGCGCATGTTCTCGTCGGCATCGAGGATCTCGGGCACGCCGTAGCAGTGCGCGACGCTGAAGTTCCAGGTCGGCGCGGGCGTGGACCCCGGCGTGTACCAGCTCGGGCTGATGTACCCGTGACGCCCTTGGACGATGACCATGATCTCCCGGCCGCCCAGTCCATGGACCTTTTCATCGGGGCGCCCGACGTGGGTGAGCAGCGCCAGGTCGGTCGAGGTTTCGTCGAGGAGCACGGGATAGTGGGAGGCGACGAGCTCGCCCGCGTTGCTGCTCACCAGTGTGCACCACGGGTACTCGCGGATCAGCTGACGCACCACCTCGGGATCGTCGCTGGCATGGATCGGATTCGGTCGCATGACGACAGTCTCGCGCCTGGCGCGGCGCGGAGGATCCCGTTGCGTGACGCCGTGATCGGCGGTTACACTCGCGGCGACGATGCAGGGCCGGGAAGTCGGTGTGAGTCCGACACGGTCCTCGCCACTGTGACCAGGGAGCTGGCACCCACGAAGCCACTGGGCCCACGGGCCTGGGAAGGCGGGATGAGAGCG
Organism: Solirubrobacteraceae bacterium; assembly: GCA_036491155.1. Lineage (GTDB taxonomy): Bacteria > Actinomycetota > Thermoleophilia > Solirubrobacterales > Solirubrobacteraceae > Palsa-465. The sequence continues at coordinate 3,142 of DASXCN010000176.1, forward strand.
CTTGACCTGGGAGTCAGGAGACCGCCTGCGTCGACGCGTCGTGCCGATCCACGAGAGATGGAGGGCCTGTGCCGAGGTCTGCTCTCTCGTGCGACGACCCGTCCCTTCACCACCAAGGAGCAGCACATGACCGAGTCCACCTCCCAGGTTCCGAGCGAGAACCTGACCGCACGCCTGGACGCCGGGCCGGTGATCTGTGCCGAGGGCTTCCTGTTCGAACTGGAGCGCCGCGGCTACCTGAGCGCGGGAGAGTTCGTCCCCGAGGTCGCCCTCGAGTACCCCGACGCCGTGCGAACCCTGCATGTCGACTTCCAGCGCGCCGGCTCTGACATCGTCGAGGCGTTCACCTACAACGGTCACCGCGAGAAGATGCGGGTCATCGGCAAGGAGGACTTGCTCGAGCCGCTGAACCGCGCCGCGCTGCAGATCGCCCGAGAGGTCGCCGATCAGCGACCGGGCGACCTCATGGCCGGAAACATCTCGAACACCAACATCTGGGACCCCGAGGACAGCGCCCGCCAGACCGAGGTCCGCAGCATGTTCGAGGAGATGGTGGGCTGGGCCGTCGAGGGCGGCGCCGACCTGATCATCGGCGAGACGTTCTACTACGCCGGCGAGGCGCTGGCGGCGCTCGAGGTCGCGAAGGCCACCGGCCTGCCCGTCGTGATCACGCTCGCGCCGATGGCGATGGAGGAGATGGCCGACGGGGTCGGCATCGTCGAGACCTGCCAGCGCTTGGAGCAGGCCGGAGCCGACGTCGTGGGCATGAACTGCTTCCGGGGGCCCGAGACGATGCTGCCCTGGCTCAAGCAGATCCGCGCGGCCGTGTCGTGCCACGTCGGCGCGCTGCCCATCCCCTACCGGACCACCGCCGAGGAACCGACGTTCTTCAACCTCTCAGACGACCGCGCACGGGTGCCCTCGCCGCACGGCCGCACCTTCCCGACCGCGCTGGACCCGCTGTACGCCAACCGGTATGAGATCGGTGCCTTTGCCAAGGAGGTCCACGGCCTGGGCATCAACTACATCGGCGTGTGCTGCGGCGCCTCCCCCATGCTGGTCCGTGAGGTCGCGGAGGCAGTGGGAAAGTCCACCGAGGCCAGTCGGTTCTCCGAGAACATGCACAACCACTTCATGTACGGCGACAACGAGCGGCTTCCTGAGCACATCGTCGCGCTGGGCGACCAGGCCTAGACACCACGCCAACCCCGGCCGGCGGTTCCGTCCGCCACGGGGCGTAGCTTCAATCCGGCCTCGGGATACCGGGGTGTGTGCCCGTCAGCGAAGTCCGGTGTGATCCCGGCGCTGTCCCGCAACGGTAAGGCTCTGCCAATTGGCAGAGACGAGTCCGGTCGCCTGGCTGGTGCGCCGCTGTCAATGCCCTCGGAGTAGGGGCGTGAGCGTCCGTGCGTGCCTGCGACCGGCTGCTGCTGCCCTCTCCGATCAACCGGAGAACGCCATGCAGAGCACGTCAGTCGTGGACCTCGGCGAGCCCGCCCCCGGCGCGGCCGCGATCAGCGCGGGACAGCGCACGTACACGCTCGGAGGGCGGAGCTTCGTGCTCGATCGGGACAAGGCCGAGACCGCGCTGGCGGCCAAGCGTGTGGTGGGCGGCCGCGAGACGATGACCTTCAACCTGCTGCCGCTGCGCTACGGCTGGGCGTATGAGCTGTACCGGACGATGAAGGCCAACCACTGGGAGCCCGAGGACATCCAGATGGCCCGCGACATCGAGCAGTGGCGCGATCCGCGGGCTCTGTCGGAGATCGACCGGTGGATCGTGCGGATGGGGATCGGCTACTTCTCGGCCGCGGAGGGGATCGTCGGGGACAACATCATCCACGTCGTCCGCGAGCTGATGACCGCGTCGGAGCTCAAGCTGGTGCTCGGCCGGCACGCCCACGAGGAGAACATCCACGCCGACTCGCTGCTGTACATGATCGCCTCGCTGCAGATCGACCCACACGAGTGCGAGGCGATGTTCGCCGACGTCCCGACGATCGCGGCCAAGAACCGCTTCGTCACGGAGGTCTCCCACGAGCTGCGGCGCGACCTCGACATGACCGACCCGCGGGCCAGGCGGCTGCTGGCCAAGAACATCTTCGTGTTCGGACAGTGCATGGAGGGGACGCAGTTCTACGGCCTGTTCGGGATGATCCTGTCGCTGTATCGCCAGGGCAAGCTCACCGGCATCGGCACGATGTTCCGCTACACGCTGCGGGACGAGTCCAACCACATCGAGCTGTTTCGCCGGCTGCTCATGGAACTCGCAGCGGAGAACCCTGAGGTCTGGACCCCGGAGTTCCGCGCCGAGCTGCGCGAGCTCATGCGCGAGGCGGTGGAGCTCGAGCAGCAGTTCATCGCCGACTGCCTTCCGGTCGAGGGTGTCGGGCTCTCCCGCGAGGAGTTCGGGCAGTACATCGACTACATCGCCGACCGCCGCCTGGTCGGATGCGGGCTGCAACCGCTGTCGACACACCCGGTGGAGAACCCGCTGCCGTGGCTGGCCGAGCTGATGGACGTGCGCAAGGAGCAGAACTTCTTCGAGGGCCGCGTCACCGAGTACCAGCGGGCTTCATCGCTGGCACTCGTGTCCGACGACGAGCTCTGACCCTCCCGATACCGAATAGGAGCACCGATGCTGATCGACTTTGACGAGATCCTCCAGGACCTCGAGCTCAAACGCGCGGCCGCCGCGGTGACCGACGAGACGGTCCGCGTCGACATCGCGGCCGCGCTGGCCGGACAGGGCGGCACCGCCGTCGAACTGGTGCTCGTCGACGAGGACGGCGGCGAGCAGCCGCTCACCCCCACGCACATCGCGGCCCCCGTGGCCGATGCGCTGGCCACCCTTGCCCTCGCATCTGGTGAGGGGGCCGTCGACACCGCGGCCGGGCGGGCGATCATCCGCGCCGTCACCGGCGAGGTTGCGCGACGTCTGGACCGGGCCGCCCACGACGGGGCGCGGCGGATCACCGCGCACGACCTCTCGGCGCTGGTCGAGGCATCGCTGATCGCCGCCGGCTACCTCGAGATCGCCAAGGCCCTCGTTCTGCGCCAGGCAGTCCAGCCGGTGGCCGAGCGAACCGGCGGGCGGCCGAAGGGAGCCGTGCGGCTCATCCGCCGCTCGGGCGGAGTGGCCGACTGGGAGCCGGCCAAGATCGAGATCGCCATCCGCAAGGCCTTCCTCTCGCTGTCGCTGAGCTCCGAGCCCGCGGTCAGGATCGCCGAGCGCGTCAGCGAGCGCGCTCACACTCTGGAGACTGCCTACGTGCCGATCGAGACCATCCAGGACATCGTCCAGGAGGAACTGGTGCTCGGCGGGCACATGCGCGTCGCCGAGCGCTACATCGTTTACCGTGCCGAGCGCGCTCTTCTGCGCGCCCAGGAGCAGTCGGGCGCCGAGCAGCGCACCGCGCCCGCCGCGATCCCGGTGCTGGAGGCCGACGGCACTGAGATCGACTGGACCGGCGAGGATCTTCGCGCCCGGATCGCGTTTGCCCGTATCGGGCTCTCGCTCTCGCAGGATGACGACGTCCTGGAGCGCGAACTGCGCCGCGCCATCCGACCGGGCGTCACGCGTGCCGATCTCCAGCGGCTGGTGGTGCTCAACGCCAAGGCGCTGGTCGAGCGCGACTCGGACTTCTCACCGTTCGCCGGCCGCATCCTCCTCACCTACATCTACGAGGAGACCCTGGGCTGGGACATCGTGCGCGACGGGGTGGCCGCACTCGGCCAGTTTCACCAGCAGACGCTGCGCGCCGGGCTCGGGTACGGCGTGTCGATCTCGCGCATTGATCCACGGCTGCTGGAGTACGACCTCGAGGCCCTGGCTGCGGCCATCGATCCCACCGCCGACCTCGACTTCGACTTCCTTGGTCTGCAGACGCTCTATGACCGCTACCTGATCGTCGACAAGACCGGGGCCCGCCCTCGGCGTCTGGAGGCGCCGCAGCTGTTCTGGATGCGGGTGGCGATGGGCGTCTGCCTGGGTGAGCGCGAGGAGCCCGCCCCCGCGCGCCCCGCCCGCTCCGCCCGCCCCGCCCGCGAGCAGCGGGTCATCGACCTCTACGGCGTCTATAAGCAGCGGCGGTTCTGCTCCTCCACGCCGACCCTCTTCAACGCGGGTACCCCCCACTCGCAGCTGTCCTCCTGCTACCTCTACAAGATCGAGGACACGCTGTCGTCGATCGTCGGGCGTGGGATCGCCGAGAACGCGATGTGCTCGAAGTGGGCCGGCGGCCTGGGCGGGTCGTGGACGGCCGTGCGCGGCACCGGCTCGCACATCGAGTCCACCAACGGCGAGAGCCAGGGCGTCGTGCCGTTCCTCAAGATGCACAACGACCAGTTGGTCGCGGTGAACCAGGGAGGCAAGCGTGCCGGCTCGGGCTGCGCCTACCTGGAGGTGTGGCACAACGACATCCGCGAGTTTCTCGAGTTGCGGCGCAACACCGGCGACGAGCGCCGGCGCACCCACGACATGAACACCGCGTGCTGGATCCCCGACCTGTTCATGAAGCGGGTGGAAGCGCGCGAGAACTGGACGCTGTTTCGCTCAAGCGACGTCCCTGACCTGCACGAGACCTACGGGGCGGAGTTCGAACGCCGCTACGTCGCCCATGAGCAGCGCGCCGCAGGTGGAGAAATCTACGGGGAGACCATCCCGGCGATCGACCTGTGGAAGCAGATGCTCAAGATGCTGTTTGAGACAGGGCACCCGTGGCTGACCTTCAAAGATCCGTGCAATGTCCGCTCCCCCCAGGATCACGCCGGAGTCATCCACTCCTCCAACCTCTGCACCGAGATCACGCTCAACACCGGCCCCGACGAGACCGCGGTGTGCAACCTCGGATCGGTTGTCCTGGATCAGCACCTCACCCCTGACGGCGAGCTTGACCATGCCAAGCTGCGCGCCACCATCCGCGTCGCCGTACGCGCGCTTGACGACGTGATCGACGTCAACTTCTACCCCACCGAGCCTGCGCGGTCCGCCAACACGCGCCACCGGCCGATCGGCCTGGGCGTGATGGGATTGCAGTACGCCCTGTATCGCAAGCGGCTCGCCTTCGACTCCGAGGATGCGATCGCGTTCTCCGACGAGGCGCTGGAGGCCGTCGCCTACTACGCCTACGAGGCCTCTAGCGATCTTGCCGCCGAGCGGGGCCCCTATCAGTCGTATCAGGGCTCGAAGTGGGACCGCGGGCTGCTGCCCCAGGACACCGTCGCCCTGCTCGAGTCAGAACGCGGCGGCGCGATCGAGGTGCCGCGTGGAGGCCGGCTGGACTGGACGCCGCTGCGCGAGAAGATCGCCGCCCAGGGGATGCGCAACTCCAACGTGATGGCGATTGCGCCCACTGCCACCATCGCCAACATCACCGGGACCTCGCCGTGCATCGAGCCGATGTACAAGAACCTGTTCGCCAAGTCCAACCTCTCCGGCGACTTCGTGATCGTCAACCCGTTCCTAGTGCGCGACCTCAAGGCAGCGGGACTGTGGACCGCCCCCATCGCCGAGCAGCTGAAGGCCCACGACGGCGACCTGACCGAACTCGGGGCGATCCCCGAGGAGATCAAACAGCGTTATCGCACGGCGTTCCAGATCCCGGCCGAGGCGCTCATCGATGCCGCCGCCCGCCGCCAGAAGTGGATCGACCAGTCCCAGTCGCTCAACCTGTTCCTGGCGCAGCCGGACCTGAAGACGATGAGCCACATGTACCGCCGGGCGTGGCACGCCGGGCTCAAGACCACCTACTACCTGCGCACCCTTGGCGCGTCGAGCATCGAGAAGGCCACCGTGACCTCAGCCACGACCGCGGAGATGCTGGCCTGCACCGTCGAGGCCGCCCGCAACGGTGAGGAGTGCGAAGCGTGTCAATGACCCGCCTGACAGCCAGCCGGGCTAGGAGCTGCTCTCAACCTCGCGGAGCATGATCACGTGCTCGGGGTTGATACCGACCCGTTCGCCGGTCTGGGCGTCGATCATCCATGCCAACTCCATGATCGAGCCGCGTGCGGCGGCCAGGATCGCGGACTCAACGCCGCGAGGATCCCCGTCGATCCTGATGCGCTCGCCGCCCGTCAACGTGATCTCGGTCACCACCATTGCGCGACGACTCTACGTCAGTCGCGCGATCAGAGGTGAGACCCCGACGGCCTCACAGCCGTTCAGGCGTCGAACTCCGAGATCGAGTAGGCGCTGCAGCCGAGGACCTCGCAGGTCGGCTGCCCTGGATCCGCGGGGTCGTGGCGGTAGACGATGAACGGCTGATGCGGACCCATGTCGAAGATGGCGAGCACCACCTCTCCCCAGACCGGGTCGGGCGAGCCCACGGTGGTGACGCAGTCGAGGTTCCCGCGGCGCGTCCACAGCTCGCAGATCCGCTTACGGGCAGGCGCGCGGCCCATGCGCAACTCGGTCTGCCGGCGCAGACGCTGATACGCATCCTCGCCGGCCCGGCCCTTCTCGCTGGGTATGAAAAAGGCGCTCACGGCGTTCAGAGCCCGCGGTCGCGGGCGTCCTGGCTCAGAGCGGCGGCGATCACAGCGGGGTCGAGGCGCCTTTCGATCTCTGACAGTCGGTCGTCCTGGCGCTGGGATGCGCGATGTACGGAGTCCTGGAGACCCTGGACGAGCTGCTCGAGGTGGGCGACGCGGTTACGCAGCTCGGCCACCTGATCTGACACTGGCTGGCGCGCGCTGGCAGACGAGGGCGACGTCGGCTGCGATCCGGACACCGACCGCTGCATCTGACGGATCCGGGCCATGATTCCCGGAGGCTGGCGACTCATCCAGACATCTCCGCCTTCACGCCAACATTCGTCATCCAGACGCCTCCGTCGTTAGCAAGGAAAGTCGACGCGCCGCGTGCACAGGACCTTCCCCGGGGCCGTGACAGACACGCCCGTGGCAGTCACCGTACCACCTCCCCGGCGGAGGTCAACTCGCCCGCAGGCTGGAAGCGTGCGCCCGTGCGCGCTATGGTGAGCGCACGCCGAGCGACCGCTCGGCGACGCAAGTAGTGCCCCGCGTTTCGCCAGCTCGTTGCTCGTCAGCGTCCTCAGTGTCTCGCAGCGCACGTGACCAGAGGAAGCACACACATGCCTACAGGAACCGTCAAGTGGTTCAGTGACGACAAGGGGTTTGGATTCATCACGCCCGATGACGAAGGCAAGGACCTGTTCGTCCACCACAGCTCGATTCAAGGCGACGGCTACAAGTCGCTCGCCGAGGGCGCCCGGGTCAGCTTCGAGACCGAGCAGGGCCCGAAGGGTCCCGCGGCGGCCAACGTTCAGCCCGCCTGAGCCTGCACGCTGATCGCGACGGAGGGCACCGGTCACCGTCGCGCTCACCGTTGGGTCTGACCCAGACCCGACGGTCCGCATGCGGCATCGCCTGACGGCGGTGACGCCCTACCCAGGAGACGGTGATGTCCTCACGCGGTAAGAAGAAGACGACCATGGCCAAGCTCAGCCGCGAAAGCCGGCTGCGCGAGCGCCGAGTGGAAAAGGAAGCTCGCAAGCGAGCTCGGCGTGACGGTGCTCACGGACTATCTCCGGAGGAGCGCTGGCTGAGCCCGGACAGTCCCAGCCCGCCCGATTCGCCGACGATGGACCAGGGCACCGTGTAGGTAGGTCTCGATGGACCGCCACGAGCGCGACCGGCGGCGGCCCAACGTTCGTCTGCTGGGCGCGGCAATCGTAGGCGTGGTCTGTCTTGGGGTGTTGCTGGCGATGGCGCATCCCGCGCGGGTGGTCCATGCCATCGTTCACATGAACCGGGCCTGGCTGCTGACCGCCGGCGCGCTGGAGCTCGCTTCGTGCCTGAGCTACGTGGTGGTGTTTCGACGCTTCTTCCCCGAGCCGCCACGGTCTGTCAGCCGGCGGGTGGCGTGGATCGCCATGGGTGCCGGGGCGGTCCTTCCGGGCGGGAACTTCTCGTCGGCGGCCACCTCAGGCTGGCTACTGCGCCATCACGGCATCGACACACGGAGCCTGATCGAGCGCTGCGGCGCCCTGTTGTGCTTCCTCACCCTGTTCGGATTCTTCGTCAACGGCATCGCCGGCGCGGCGCTGCTGACCGGACTCGGCCACGGGCCGCACGATCTCGCCCACGCCGGCATCCCGGTCCTCGTCTCGCTGTTCACGCTGGGCTGCGGCGGGTTGGCCCTGCTGCTGGGCCGGCGATGGGGCGATCGGGCTCCGCTGGTCGCTCGGTCGATCGCCGCGTCGCTCGACGGTGCATGGGCGGCGCTGCGCCGCGGTCATTGGCGGATGCTCGGCGCCGCCGGGTTCCTCTGCTTCGACATGGCCGCCCTCTGGGCAGCCTGCCGTGCCACCGGCCATCCCATCGGCCTGCTGGCACTCGCGGTCGCCTACTTCATCGGCTATCTCGCGACGATGATCCCCGCTCCGGCCGGTCTGGGAGTCCTCGACTCAGGACTCGCCGGCGCGCTGGTCCTGTATGGCTTCTCCCCCGCTGCCTCCGTCGGAGCCGTGCTCGTCTACCACACCATCGCAGTGTGGATTCCCGGCCTTGGTGCACTCGCGGCATGGCTGCCCGGCGCCCGGCGCGGCGCGCCGCAGCACACCGGCCCAGCGGCGCCCCGCCGCGTCCACCCCGCGGCGCTCACCCCGCCGGCCTGAGTCAGCGCCTCACTCCGCCGGGATCGCCCGTCGCGGCGGCGGCGGTGGCGGTGGCGCGCACCGTGCCTGCGCCGTGCCCGCCGCACATCGGGCACCTGGGTGCACTTCGCGGCCCGACCCCTCCTAGCCGGACTCGTCCATGGGTCCTACGAGGGCCGGTGTAGGACTCCTAGGCGGCCGCATCTAGGAGGGTCAGACCCCCCAACTGTGCCCGCTTGCCCGATGTGCGCCCGGCGCCTGGCCGCAAAGCTCGGCACCATGCACATCGCTCGCACATATCCCCGCTTCGGCCGTCTCCTGGCCGCCCTGGCCACGTCCCAACTGGGCGACTGGCTCTACAACCTCTCGCTGCTGGCCTACGTGCAGCAGCGCACCCACTCGACCGTGTGGCTCGGTCTCACCACCGCCGCGCGGATCACACCAGTCCTTGTGGGCGGGCCGATCGGCGGCCTGATCGCCGACCGCTTCGACCGCCGCCGACTCATGCTCGCCTCCGACGCACTGCGCGCCGGAATCATGGGCGTCCTCGTCCTCGTCGCGCTCGCCGGCTTGCCGGTCGCGCTCATCCCCGCCCTCGCCGCAGCGGCGACGATGGCCGGCGTCGCGTACCCGCCGAGCGTCGCCGCGGTCACCCCGCGCCTGGTCGACGCCGATCATCTCGCTGCCGCCAACGCGGCGCGCGGCGTGATCGCCCCAGCGTGTGTCGCCGCCGGCCCCGCGCTGGGCGCGGTGCTGTTGCTCATCGGCCCGCCGGCGTTCGCGTTCGCCGTCAACGCCGGCACCTTCGTGGTCTCCGCTCTGCTCATCGCCTCGATCCCCGCCGGGCCGGAGTTTGCCCGTGCCCCGCGCCCCGTCGGCACCGTCCGCGACGCGCCGACCGAGAACGAAAGCGGCGTCCGAGCGATCCTCGCCGAACTGCGCGATGGGGCCCGTGCCCTGAAGGCGGCGCCGGAGGCGGGCTGGATGGTCAGCGCCGATGTCGCCGGCAGCTTCGTCTACGGCGCGCAGACTGTCCTGCTGCTGCTCGTCGCAGGTCGTCTCGGCCTCGGCGCCGACGGATACGGCTACCTGCTCGCGGCCCAGGGCCTGGGCGGGATCGCCGGAGCCACGCTGGCCGGACGTCTGGGTCCCGCCGCCGGCCGGCGCTCGACGCTGGCCGCCGCACTGGCGATGATCGCGCTGCCGCTGCCGATCCTGGCCCTCACCACCAGCGTCGCGGTGGCGATCGCCGTCGGCATGATCGGCGGCGCCGGCGCGCTGATCGTCGAGGTCGTCGCCGACACGCGCTTGCAGCAGACGCTGGACGAGTCCCGGCTCGGCTGCGCCTACGGATTCGCCTTCGCGGCGTCGGTGGGCGGCATCGCCCTCGGCGGCCTGGTCGCGCCGGTCCTCGTCTTGCTCGCCGGGGTCGGCGGCGCGCTGGGCCTCCTCGCGGCGGCGGTGCTGACCCTGGCCGCAGTCATCGCGCTGCGCGGCGCCCCCTTGGCCTACGAGCCGGCCGGTTCGCTCGAGAGCAGCCCAAGCCGCTGAGCCGCCCCGGCGGCCTCGACCCGGGTCCGCGCGTCAAGCTTGGCCAGGATGCGCGTGATGTGGACGGTGACGGTCTTCTGGCTGATGTAGAGCTGGGCGGCGATCTCCCGATTGGTGGCGCCGCCCGCCATCAGCTGCAGGACGTCGAGCTCGCGAGCGGTGAGTCCGATCCGATCGGCCACGGACGGCTCGGCGGCGGCGGACGCTTCGCCATCCGAGCCGTTGCGCCCGATATCGGCGGCATCCCCGACCGGTGCCTCCAGCGGGACCCGGGCGCGGCGCGCCAGATCGGCGATCTCGCGACGTAGCGGCTCGGCCCGGAGGCGCTCGGCCGTCCGGTAGGCGGCCGTGAGCATCGCGGGGACCTCCCCGCGGGGACCGCCGCCGGCGAGGACAAGCTCGGCCGCGCGCCAGCGGCAGTAGGCGACCTGAAACGCCCCGCCGTGGTCCTCCCAGCGCTCGGCGAGCGCCGCCCAGTCCTCGGCGGACGCTGCCGCCTCGGCACGGGCAGCTTCGATGGTGGCGACCTCCACGAGCAGGGCCGCCTCCGGGAGAGGATCGGCGGTGATGAGGGACTGGCCGACGTCGCGCATTTCACCTGCTCGTCGGACCGCCTCGGCGAGCGCCTCCGTCTCACCGGTCACGCGGGCGCGCGCCGCCAGCTCCGCCTCGGCCCGCGCCCCGACCGCGACGAGCGGCGCCAGGTAGGTCACCTCCGAGTCGTCGGTCTCCTGACGCCGGTTCAGCTCGGCGATGACGACCTCCCTCGCGTCGGCCGGCCGTCCATCCCAGAAGGCCGCCTCGGCCCGTGCGGTTGCCGTCGGGGCGGTCCACATCGAGCCGACCGCCTCACGCAGCGCCTGGTCCACCTCCCGTAGCGAACGCTCGGCATCGGCGGTGTCGCCCCGCAGCGCCTGCATCTGGGCCAACGCCGCCAGCGCATCGGCCCGCCCGACCCCCCAGCTCGTGGTCGGCGCCATCGCTTCCGGCAGGATCGCCTCGGCCTCGTCCCACCCACCAATGCGCACGAGCCGCTCCGCAAGCTCCCCGATGAGCATGGGCAGCACGCTGGGGGCACCGTCGCGGCGGGCCGCCGCCACGCCGGCGCGGGACACCTCCACCGCATCGTCGAGCCGGCCCACCTGATCGAGCACCTCGGCCAGGTTGATGTGAGCGCGCGTCGTCTCCTCGGGGTCGCCGAGCTCTTCGGCGAGCTGCCGGGAGCCCTCCAGGATCGTGATCGCCGCGTCTCTATCCCCCGTCATCATCAGCGCGGGGCCGAGGCTGTTGCAGATGCGGCATTCCTCCAGCTTGGCGCCGGCTTGGCGGGCCAGCTCCAACCCCTGTTCGCAGCGATCGCGCGACTCCGCGCCACGACCGAGCAGCATGAGCACGTGGCCCTCGGCACCGAGGACGCGGGCGCGATCCACGGCGGGCGCGTCGTCGGGCATCACCGCCACTGCGCGGCTGAGCTCCTCAATCGCGTCGCGCTGCTGGCCGCAGACCCACAGATATCGGCCGATACGCTCGTGGAGGGCGGCGGCGACGAGGGGGTCCGAGCTGGCGTCGACCAGTCCGAGCGCGCTCTTGCCCAGCGCCGTCGCACGGTCGGAGTCACCGGCGAGATGGGCGGCCTCGGCTCCCCGGCGCAGCAACTCGACTCGGTCGGGACTGCCCGCGCGGTGCTCGGGTGAGACCGCGTCCCACAGCTCCGCGGCGCGCTCGAAGTGCGCATTGGCCTCGGCGAACGCCGCCATCCGCTCGGCCTCCTCGCCGGCCTGGGCAGAGGCTGTGAACGCCGCCGGGAGATCGTGGGCTGCCCACCAGTGGGCAGCCAGCTCGGCGGCCACGCTGCGGCCCGAGGCCGACAACGATGGGTCGGCCGCAAGCGCACGGCCCACCGCGGCATGCAGCGGCCCCCGCTCCCCCGGAAGCAGGTCGTCGACGAGGGCTTCGCGTAACAGCGCATGACGGAAGCGGTAGACGTCATCGTCGTGCTCCTGGACAAGCACGTGGTGGGCGACCGCCTCCCTGACGCCACCCAGCAGCGCGTCGCGGTCCAGTGGCGCGGAGACCTCCAGCAGCGCGTGACGGACGCGAGGGCCGGCGACGGCGGCAACACGCAACACCGCCTGCGCATCGGCGCTGAGCGACTCGATCCGGACCATCAGCGCATCGCGGATGTCCTCCGGCAGCCGGCCTTCCGCGCTGTCGCCGCCGGCGGCGATGAGCTCCTCGGTGAAGAACGGGTTGCCCTCCCCCCGGCTCATCAGCTCCTCGACCAGCTGGGGCGCGGGCGGATGACCCATGATGCCCGTCAGCTGCTCGGCCAACTCCTCCCGGGTGAAGCGCTCCAGGGTCAGCCGAGCGACGGCCCGCGTGCGGTCAGCCTCGGCCAGGAAGCCGCGCAGCGGATGCCGGCGGTGCAGCTCGTCGGTGCGGTAGGTGACCGCGACCACCAGGCGCTCCCTGCGCCGGTTGCGGATCAGGAACGATAGGAAGTCCCGGGTCGACGGATCGGCCCAGTGTGCGTCCTCCACCACCAGGACGAGCGGCCGCTCGGCGCCCAGGCCGCCGAGCAATGCGAGCAGGAGCTCGAACAACCGCCCCTGGGCCAAAGACGATGGGCCCAGCCCCGCATCCCCGGCCTCGAACTGGGGCAGGAGCGCCGACAGCTCTCGCGCGCCGCGCGGCAGGATCTGCGCCACCTCCGCGCCGGTGATACCGCGCAGCGCGCCGACCAGCGGCGCATAGGGAAGCTCGGCATCGCCCAGGTCGACGCAGTCACCGGTGATCACCCGCGCGCCGCCCTCACGAGCGCGAGCGGCGAACTCGTCCATCAACCGGCTCTTACCGACGCCCGACTCCCCGCCGATCAGGGCAAAGCCGGGCACATCGTCGGCGGCGTCGCGCACCAGTTGCTCCAACCGCGCGAGCTCGGCCGTGCGTCCAACGAACTGTGGGGAGGCGACGCGGATCGACACGGGCCAAGCATCTCATGTCTCCCCGCCACCGGCTGGGGCGTCGTGATAGAAGCCGCCGGTGCACCCACGTCTGGAGTCGTCCGTCGAGGAAGAGCTCGAACCCACGCTCGACCTGCTCAGCCGGCTGATCGCCGAGGAGTCAGTCGAGGGCACGCCGGCCATCGGCCGCTGCCTGGAGCTCATCGACGACGCGGTGGCGCCCCTCGGCGGCCGCAGACGTCAGGTGACCTTCGACGGCCTGCCCAACCTCGTCGCCGACTGGGGCGACGCCGACGACGACCGGCGGCTCATCCTCGCGGGGCATACCGACGTGGTCCCGGCCGAAGGCGACTGGGAGATCAGCCCGTTCTCGCTGGTCCGCCGCGGCGAGACGCTCATCGGCCGTGGGGTCTGCGACATGAAGGGCGCGCTGGCCGCCTATGTCGGTGGGCTCAAGGTCGCCGCGCGGCACGTCGACCTGGATCGCACGCCGGTCTCGCTGGTGGTGACCGGCGACGAGGAGGTGGGAAGTCCCCGCGGGATGGTTCCGCTGCTCGAGCAGGGCCACGTCGACGGTCACTGGGCCGTGTGCGGCGAGCCCACCGGCCTCGACATCTTCACCGGCAACCGCGGGGTGGCGTGGCTGCGGATCAAGATCAGCGGGCGCGGCGGGCATGCCGGACTCCCTCACGCCTGCGACAACCCCGTCTCGGCGGCGGTGCGTGCCGTCAACGCGCTCGAGGCGTTGCCGCTGAGGGCGCGTGACGAGCGCTTCGACCCCTCCACGCCGAGCCTGACCGTCACCTCGCTGCGCGTGGACGGTGAGCCGGCGATCAACACGATTCCCGACGTGGTGTGGCTGTCGGTCGACCGCCGCCTGCTCCCCGGCGAGAGTCCCGAGCTCGCGCTCGCCCAGATCGAGTCGGCGTTGGGCGGCGCCGTCCGCCCGCCCTTCAGCTGGCAGCTCGTGGTCAATCGCGTGTGCCCGCCGTACATCGCCGCCGACGGCGACGCGCTCGTCAGCACGGTCCAGCGCATCGTCCAGCGCGTCGGTCGCGGCGGGACCCTGGGCACCGACCCCGCCGCCGACGACTCGTCCTGGCTGGGCAACGCCGGCATCTCGACCGTGCTGTGCGGGCCGGGGGCGCCCGAGCAAGCGCATACCACCGGCGAGCAGGTCGACGTCGGGCAGATCCGCGACGCCATCGCCATCTACGCGCAGGTCATCCTCGCCACGCTCAGCCTTTCCCCCCCGGGCTCTCCCGCTTTGCGTCTGAACGGATAGTGGTGGCGCGAGGGGAAGTCAAGACGCGCGGCCGCGCGACGGTCCGCTCGCGGACCGCTTTGACGTTGCCGATCCCGGCGTCCCACTCCCCCACCGGCAGTGGGTCACCGCGGAGCAGGCTTGCAGCCACGCCGAGGTCCCGAGCCAGTCTGCGCTCCGCGGTCACCTCGACGCCGCCAGTCCCGCACGTCCCCGACAACAGCGAGGCGTCGAGCACGTCGGCGGTGCGCCAGCGGCGACCGGCGACCCCGCGCGCCGTGGCCCATACGCGGTCGACGACGAGCGACGGGCTCTCGGGCGCCAGCGGATCAGCCGCGCCCCACATCACGCGCCCGCCGCGGCGCATCAGGCGGCGGACGACCGCCTGCGCGGCGCGCCCGCATCCATAGCGGATCAGGTCATAGGAGATCAGGTCAGGCTCGGCTGCGTCCAGCAACCGCCACGGGACCTCGCCGCAGACGTGCAGCCCCCATGCGGGAGCCGCCGCTCGCAGCGGGTCCCACACCGCCGCCGTCGCGCCCTGGCGGTGTGCCGCCATCAACCCGGGCTCGTCGACGACGACCAGCGCGCCGAGCCCCAACTCGCGCAGTCCGCGCAACTGGTCGCTCACCGCCGCCGCCAGCCAGTCTGCGATCTCGCGAGCGAGATCGGGCATGTCGGTGCGCCCGGCGGGCGAGCGACGCTCCAGCGCCATCGCCAACGTCAGGGGACCCGTGACCTGGAGTTTGACCAGCCCCGCCGACGGCGGATGACGACCCAGGTGCAGGATGAAGTCATCCCACGCGGTGGGCAACTGCCGATCGCGGTCCGGCGCCCAGCCGCACCGGCCCGGATCGGCCCCGAGCCACTCGTGCACCATGTCGCCGTAGGCGCGCGGCAACTGCGGACAGAAGGGCAGCTCATACGCGCCCGCGGCGTGGCGCACAGCCTCGGCGGGACGGGTGAACGGCAGGCTTCCGACCCCAGTGGTGCTCACCGGCGCCAGCCGCCTCAGCATCGAGCCCATGTTCGTCTCCTTTGCCGGCGGCTCAGACGCGGAGCCGCATTGCCGGTCCGCCGGAGATCACCGGCGGAGAAGTCGACAGGTCTTCGGGCTCAGATGCTTCTGGGGCGGGTCGCCTTCCCAGACCGAGGTCCAGTGGCGGATGACCGGCCCGCACATCCCCACCGCTGCGCGTCAGCTCCGGACTCAGACCGGATTCCCTGACCCCTGGGCATGGGGCGTATCGGCTTCGGCGACAAGGATAACGGCGCCCGCACTCAGAACCGGCGCGCGGCGCCGGAGCATGCCCGTCAGGATGACGCGATCACCTCGCCACTGTCCTCCCTCGTTCGATGCTGATCGCCGCAGCCGCGACGGCCCAGCACCTCCCGGGCGCACTGCACGCGCTCGAGCCCACTCTCAACCACTACGGATATCTCGCCGTGGCCGGGTTGGTGCTGATCGAAGACTTCGGCGTGCCGGTCCCCGGAGAGACCATCCTCATCCTCGCGGCGGTGTACGCAGGGACGGGGCGACTGAACATCCTGCTGGTGGCGCTGCTGGGGTTCTGCGGCGCGGTGCTGGGCGACAACGTGGGCTTCGCCATCGGCCACTTCGGCGGTCGGCGCCTGGTCCTGCGCTACGGGCGCTACGTGTTCATCACCCCCGAGCGCCTCGACCGGGCCACGGACTTCTTTGAGCGCCACGGTGGCAAGGTGATCATCGTCGCGCGCTTCATCGAGGGGCTGCGCCAGGCCAACGGCATCGTCGCGGGCATCACCGGGATGCACTGGAAGCGCTTCCTGGTCTTCAACGC
>DASXCN010000177.1:0-8083 GCA_036491155.1 Solirubrobacteraceae bacterium
CCTCGGGTTGAGCTCACGTTGCACCAGCGACAAGGTGTCGAGCAGCCCGGCCAGTCCCTCGAGCGCGAAGTACTCCGACTGCACCGGCACGATGACGCGGTCGGCGGCCACCAATGCGTTGACGGTCAACGGACCCAGCGATGGCGGACAGTCCAGCAGGATGAAGGCATAGCGGTCACGGATCGGGGCCAGCACCTCGCGCAACCGGCTTTCCGATCCCGCCAGCCGCGGCAACTCCACGTTGGCGCCCGCGAGGTCCGGGCCCGCCGGCACCACCCCCAGATTGGGGATGTCGGAGGCGACCACGGCGTCGGCCAGCGGCAGCTCATCCAGCAGCGCGTCATAGACGGTCGGGGTGATGTGCTTGTCGATCCCCAGCCCCAGCGTCGCATTGGACTGCGGGTCCATGTCGATGAGCAGCGACGCGTAGCCCGCCTCAGCGATGCACGCGGCGAGATTGACGGCGGTCGTCGTCTTGCCGACCCCGCCTTTCTGGTTGGCGATCGCGTAGACGGTCCCCATGAGAGATGAAGCTAGCGCTGGGCGCGGTCAGATGCCCGGCCCAACGGGCGTTTGCGCGCGATCCCGGGACGGCGGGGAAAGCGGTCCGGCGTGGGGGCGACCTTGCGCAGCACGTGCAGATGGCGATGCAACGCGCCCGGATAGGGCTCGACGCGGTCGACCCGTACCGGCTCCAGCCCCAGCTCGGCGGCGGCACGCGCCCCCGCGTCCTCGTCCTCGGCGTCGCGGCGGCCCCGCCAGGCCACCAGCGATCCCCCCATGGTCAGCAGTGGCGCTGCGTACTCGGCGACCACCGCCAGCGGTGCCAGCGCCCGGGCCGTGACGATCTCACAGGCGTCCAGGCCGTCCGCCCACTCCTCCGCGCGCGTGTGAACCGCCGCAGCGTTTCCCAGCCCGCAGGCCTCGATGGCGGCGGTGATGAAGGTGCACTTGCGGCCGTTGCTCTCCACGCAGCTCACGCGCGCTGCGGGCAGCGCGATCGCGAGCGGCAGGCCCGGGAAGCCGGCGCCCGAACCCAGGTCCGCGATCGTCGTGGCGGCGCGGACCTCCGGAAGGCCGAGGGCGACCAGGGAGTCGGCGAGGTGGTCACGCAGGATGGCGTCGCGATCGGTCACGGTGGTCGGCGCCTCCGGGTCCCCGGCAACGCGATCGAGCAACGCGCCCAGTTGACGGATCTGCGCATCGGATAGCGCATAGGGCGCGGAGATCGTGGTGAGCGCGGTCAGCGCGCGCGCTCACGGTCGATGAAGGAGGCGTAGTTCTCGCGCATGGCCTCAAAGCGTTTCGCCGCGTGGCCATCGAGCGCGGCGAGATCCTCTGCCTCCAGGAGGGGCAGCAGGTCCTGCACCAGCGCCCGCCCGCGCGCCATCCACTGGTAATAGGACCGCCCCCCGTGGTGATACGGCCCGTACAGCCGGCAGGCCGGGAAACGCTCTTCGAGCCAGCGGAAGATCGCCTCGTGCCGGGTGTGCATGCGCAGCACCACCTGCGGCTGGCGCCCATCGCCCCCGAACGACCCCTCCCCGATCAGGAGGCCGACCAGGAAACCGCGATCGAAGTCCGACAATTCGGTCACCGACCG
Organism: Solirubrobacteraceae bacterium; assembly: GCA_036491155.1. Taxonomy (GTDB): domain Bacteria; phylum Actinomycetota; class Thermoleophilia; order Solirubrobacterales; family Solirubrobacteraceae; genus Palsa-465. The sequence continues at coordinate 1,604 of DASXCN010000177.1, forward strand.
AGTTCTATCGCCCGGCGTGTTTCACCGTCAAGAAAAACGTGAAACGCCCGGGCGCTGCACCAGACGCGGCCGCCACCCAAGGTCCTGCGGAAGCGCTCAGTCCACCAGCGGGGCGACGACGAGATAGCGCGACGGCTCCTGGCCCTCGCTGTAGGTCTCGACGTCGTGGTGATCCTTGAGATGCTCATGGATCACCTTGCGCTCCAGCGCGCTCATCGCATCCAGCGCCACGGCCCGGCGCCCGCTGATCGCCTGCTGGGCTGCCTGGTCGGCGGTGGCCCGCAGCGCCGTCGCGCGGCGCTCCCGGTAGCCGGCGGCATCGACCAGCACCGACAGGCGCTCTCCGTCGCCGCGGCCGGCGATCCGGTAGGCGAGATGCTGGATGGCGTCGATCGTCTGGCCGTGGTGCCCGATCAGCAGCCCGAGGTCATCGCCGATGAATTCCGCGCGCAGACCGTCCTCACCGTCGCGCACCTCGACCGTCGCCTCGACGCCGGAGGCGTCAGCGATGCGCTCCATCAACTCGCGCACGCGCTCGGTGGCGGCCTCTGAACTTCCGGACATCTCCTACCTCCGCCGACCCGAACGTTTCTTTTTCTTGCGCGGCGACTTTGGTGGGGGACCGCCGCGGGCCACCGCGCCCACCGGCTCCTTCTCGGCCTCCCGCTCCTTGGGCTTGCGGATCAGGCCGCCCAGGCCTCCGCCGGATCCACCGGACCCGTTGGGGCCCGACTTCGGAGGCCCGCCGCCATCGGACCGCCCACCGCCGCCACCGCCACCGGGGGGTGGCGGCCCGCCCGCCGTGGCCGGGCGCAGAGGGCCGATCCGCCGCTTCACGACGTACTGCTGGCCGATCGTCCATAGGTTGGTGGTGATCCAGTAGACCAGCACGCCGGCCGGGAACCGGATCACGAAGATCACGAACAGCAACGGCATGAAGAGCATGATCTGCCGCTGCGTGCGGTCGGTCATCGCGCCGGACATCATCAGGCTGGAGCCCAACTGCGTCCCGACGTAGAGGATGATCAGGACGACCAGCGTCGCGCCGGTCGCCTTGTCGGTGATATCCCCGATGAAGAGGAAGCTCGACTGGCCGTGACTGCCGCACGGGACGGTGTGCGCCGTGCTGAGGATGCCGTGGTTGTTGAACCTCTGCCACGCCGGGCAGATGTCGGTGCGCAAGCTCTGGCGCAGCATGTAGTACAGCGAGATGAAGACCGGCAACTGCGCCGCGAGCGGGAGGCAGGAGGCCAACGGGTTGACGTTGTTCTCCTTGTAGAACTTCATCATCTCCTGCTGCTGGCGCTGCTTGTCCTCCTTGTACTTGGCCTGGATCGCCTTCATCTCGGGCGCGAGTTGCTGCATCCGCGCCATCGAGCGGATCTGCCTCACGGTCAACGGCACGAGAATCGCCCGCACGCAGATCGTCAGCAGCACGATGGCCCAGCCCCACGGGATCCCCACGCTGTTGTGGAAGAACTTCAGGACCGACTCGAAGACGTCGATCAGCGGCTGGAAGATGTTGGCGGTGACGAGCAGCATGGTCAGACGGTCGGGGCGGCGGCTCGGGGCTTGAACAGCCGTTGCTCCTCGACGGGGTCAACACCCCCGGGGCTCCACGGGTTGCACCGCAGGAGCCTCCAGCCGGCCAGGACGAGTCCGCGCAGTATGCCGTATCGCTCAATCGCCTGTGCGGCGTACTCAGAGCAGGATGGGTAGTACCGGCAGCGCGGTCCGAAGAGCGGCGACAGCAGCAGTTGATAGGCGCGGATCGGCAGGACCGCGATGCGGCGCAGTCCTCTCATCCCGCGGTCGCCTCCTGGGCCTCGGCGGCCGCCTCCTGCGCCCCAGCGGCCACCGTCGCGCCTGGCACCTTGTCCACCAACTCGGCCAGCGCGCGCTGGATCCCGGCCAGTCCGTCGCGCTCGGCGAGGTCCTTGGCTCCATGACGCGCGATCACCACGGCGTCGGTGCCGGCGGGCAGCCGCTCGCTCTCGCGCGCGAAGGCCTCGCGCAGGAGCCGCTTGACACGATTGCGGTCCACGGCGCCGCCCACTTTGCGCGACACCGAGAGCCCGAGACGAGGCCCGGCGTCCTCGTCGCCGCGCGGGAACACGTAGAGCACGAGGTCGCGACCGGCATGCGAACGGCCCTGCCGGAAGACCCGGTCAAACTCTGCGCTGCGCGAAAGCCTTCCTCGCCCTGGCCGATGCGCGGTCACGGATCCCGCCCACCCGCGGGCCATCAGACCGTCAGGCGCTTGCGTCCCTTTGCGCGCCGTCGCTTCAGCGTCAGACGCCCCGCGCGCGTCTGCATGCGGGCGCGAAAGCCGTGCGTACGAGCGCGCTTGCGCTTCTTTGGCTGGTAGGTACGTTTCATCTCAAAGGGTCCCGCGAGAGGGAGGAACGTCGGAGTATACGCAGGCGTGAGGCCTCGCCCGACGAGTGCGGTTGCGCGCCGCGAGACCGCCTTCCGACGGCTCGCAGAGCTTTTTTCCGCGCTTTGCGCCAACGCCCCGCCGAAGCGCCCGAACGGCCGTGAGGCGTTGGTATATTCGCCGACCCTGGGTGATTCACTCGGGGCCCTCACCCACTGTCCTCGAACGCTCCCGGGAGGAGGTGCGTGCCGCTGCCCGCTCAACCAGACGCCGTGTCCGCGTGGCGCGCGATCCGAGCGGAACTCCAGCGGCTCGTCGGCACCTCGGCCTATGAGATCTGGCTGGCGCCGGTTGAGCTCGAGTCCTTCGACGGCGACGTAGTCCTCCTGCGGGCGCCTCACACCACACAGAAATGGCTGACCGGGCGTTTCGGACCCGTCCTCGAACAGTGCGTGCGCCAGATCATGGGCACGCAGACGCGCGTCGCGTTCGCCGGATCAGACATCGGCCACGCCGACACGCCCGCCTCGCGCTCAACACCCGAGGCGGACCGCACCGAACTCAACCCCCGCTATCGCTTCGAGCAGTTCGTCATCGGGGAGGGCAACCGCCTGGCCCACGCCGCTGCCCTGGCCGTGGCGGAGATCCCCGGGCAGGCCTACAACCCTCTGTTCCTACATGCGCCGCCGGGGCTCGGCAAGACACACCTCCTGCACGCGATCGGCAACTACGTCGCGGACTACGGAGGCGGCACCACGGTGCGCTACACGACCGCCGAGGCGTTCACCAACCACTTCATCAGCGCCCTGAGCACCAAGTCACTCGACGCGTTCAAGCACGCCTACCGCGACGCCGACGTCCTGCTCATCGACGACATCCAGTTCCTGGCCAGCAAGGCACGGACCGAGGAGGAGTTCTTCCACACCTTCAACGCGCTCTACGAGAACGGCCGGCAGCTCGTGCTCACCTGCGACCGACTGCCCCGCGCGCTGGTGGGAATCGAGAAGCGCCTGCGTGAACGCTTCGAGGCCGGCCTGGTCGCCGACATCCAGCCACCCGACCACGCCACGCGTGTGACCATCCTGCGCAAGCGAGCGGCGCTGGACCACATCGCGCTGGCCGATTCCGCCGTGCTTGACCTCATCGCCGACCGGGTCTCCGACAACATCCGCGCGCTCGAGGGTGCCCTCATCCGCGTCGTCGCCTTCCACTCGCTCACCCAGCGGCCGATCGATCGGGCCCTCACGCTCGAGGTCCTGGATGCCATGTATCCGTCGCGACGGGCACCGGGGCCGCCATCCATCGCCGAGGTGCAGGCGATCGTCGCCACGCATTTCCAGCTCTCTGTCGCGCAACTCACCTCGGCCAGCCGTGTCACCGCGATCGCGTGGCCGCGTCAGGTGGCCATCCATCTGTCGCGCGATCTCACCGGAGCCTCGCTGCCGGTCATCGGCCGCGCCTTCGGAGGACGCAACCACGCCACCGTCGTCCATGCCTGCAAGCGCGTGTCCGAGCGTCTCAAGAACGATCAACAAGTTGTTGATGAGATCGCCCGCCTGTCGGCTCTCGTCTCCGCCCATCGCACCGACCGCGACTGTTGACAGACTTGCCTGTCCGCCTTCAACAGTCATCTCCCCGCTATTTGCTGCAGAACGAGCAGTTCTCCACAGCTTCTCTTCCCTCTATGACTTCTAACTCCTTTCAGAGGTATTCATCGTGAAGATCTCACTCGAGCGCGATGCGCTGCTCACCCAGCTGCAGACCGTCAGCAGAGTGGCCTCGACGCGCAGTGCGATCCAGGCGCTGTCCGGCGTCCAGCTGACTGCCAAGCAGGACGGCTGCGAGCTGCGCGCCACCGACATGGATGTCGGACTGCGCGTCCCCCTCGAGGCCGAGGTCGTGCGGGAGGGCACGGTCGTCCTTCCGGCGCGCCTGATGCTGGACGTGATTCGGTCGCTGCCGGCGTCGGCGGTCACGATCGAGCTGCGGTCCGCCGAGCAGGACGTCGAGGTCGTGTCCGGTAACGCCCGCTTCCACATCCGCGTTCTCCGCGGCGACGACTTTCCGCCGTTCCCCGAGCCGGAGCCCGAGACGGCGGTGGAGGTCCCGGCTGACGCCTTCGTCGCCACGGCGCAGAAGGTCGCGGGCTCGGCCTCGCGTGACGAGACCCGCCCCGTTCTGACCGGCATCCTCGTCTCGGCGTCCGAGCGCGAGCTGCGCATGGTCGCCACCGACTCCTATCGCCTCAGCGTCAAGGAGACGACGCTCGAGTCGCCGCTGTCCTCTGGTTTCGAGGTCAACGTGCCGGCTCGGGCCCTGCAGGAGCTGGGGCGGCTCGTCGGTCACGGCGAGGGCGAGTCGCTGAGCATCAGCGTCCGCCAGAACCAGGTCCTCTTCACCCTCGGGCGCGTCATCCTGTCCAGCCGGCTCATCGACGGCCAGTTCCCCAACTACCGCCAGTTGTTGCCCGAGACCTTCGAGCACGAGCTGCGCTTGGCCGGCGGGGAGTTCACCGACGTCGTGCGCCGCATGAGCCTGCTGGCGCAGAAGAACGCGCCGCTGCGTCTCGCCTTCGCGCCCGGTGAGCTGACCGTCTCGGCCCAGACGCCGGACGTCGGCGAGGCGTCGGAGTCGCTGCCTGTTGCCTTCCAGGGCGAGGCTCTGGAGATCGGCTTTAACCCGGAGTTCCTGCGCGCCGGATTGGAGGCCATCGACGAGGGTGATGTCCTGCTCAAGCTCATCAGCCCACTTCGGCCCGGCCTCATCGAGGCCGGCGACGAGAGCCGCTTCCGGTACCTGATCATGCCGATCAGGCTCAACGTCTAAGGCCGCGCAGGGCGGCTTCGCGTGCGGGTGGTGCGCCTCAGCGTCCGCGACTTCCGCGGCTACCAGGACGCGAGCGTGCACCTGGGCGACGGCCTGACCGTCATCACCGGCCCCAACGGCGCCGGCAAGACCAACCTGCTTGAGGCTCTGTACTTCGGCTGCACCGGGCGTTCGTGCCGGACCACCAACGAGCGTGAGGTCGTGCGTTTCGGCCAGCCCGCCACCCGGGTCGTGGTCGCCGCCGAGGCGGAGGATGGTGCCCACGAGATCTCGGTCGGCTTCGCGCCCGGAGAGCCCAAGCGGATCAAGGTCGACGGCGCCAGCGTCGAGCGGCTGGTCGAGGTCTCAGAGCGCCCGTTGGTCAGCGTGTTCCTGCCCGATCGGCTTGAACTCATCAAGGGCGCTCCCTCCCTGCGCCGCGCCCACCTGGATCAGCTCGTCGCCGGCTTGTGGCCCGCCCGGGTGGCCACGCGACGCACCTACCACCAGTCCCTGGCCCAGCGCAACGCGCTCATCGCCCGGATCCGCTCGGGCACTGGGAGCCGCAACTCGCTGCACAGCTGGGACGCGCAGCTCGCGCGCCATGGGCTGGCCCTGATGGCCGACCGCCGAGCCACCGTCGACGCGATCAGCGAGGCGTTCACGCGGTGGTGTGCCGATCTCGGGCTCACCGGCGAGCCGGCCCTGCGCTACCGCCCGCGCTCCAAGGCCTCCACGGCCGACGAGCTCGAGGCGGAGCTGCGTGAGCGCATCGACGGCGACATCGAGCGCGGCTTCACGGGCCATGGGCCCCACCGCGACGACCTCGTGGCCACACGTGAGGGTCGGGAGCTGCGCGCCTACGGCTCCCAGGGCCAGCAGCGGCTGGCGTTGCTGGCGCTGCTGTTGGCCGAGCGCGACGCGCTGGCCACCCATCGGCAGAGGCCGCCGCTGCTCCTGCTAGACGACGTGATGAGCGAGCTCGATGCCCGCCGCCGCCGCGCGCTCACCGACCTGCTGCGCGCCGGCGAGGGCCAGGCGGTGGTCACCGCCACCGACCTCGAGCAGATACCCGGCGCCGACGAGGCAGGAGTCATGCGCCTGGAGGTCAGCGACGGCGACGTGCGGGCCGAGGCGATGGCGGGCGCCGGATGACGCGCTACCGGCGGTCCCCACGGTCGATCCAGACGGCGCTGACCGCGCTGGCCGACGATCTGTCCCCGCAGACGCTTCTGGCCGCCGTCCAGCGGGCCTGGCCCGAGGTCGTCGGACCGTCGATCGCCGCAGAAGCACAGCCG
>DASXCN010000178.1:0-4554 GCA_036491155.1 Solirubrobacteraceae bacterium
AGCAGGAACAGGAGGCCGGCCACGAAGAACATCAGCGCCAGCGAGCGCGGCGTCTGCCCGGGGAACAGCGGCACCCCCACGATCCGCTTCTGGGTATGGCGGGCGCTCTCGCGAAACTGGGTGTGGTGGCGCGCCATCACCAGCACCAGGTGTACGGCGATCAGCGTCGCCAGCAGGACGGGGACCAGCAGGACGTGAGCGATGTACAGGCGTGACTCGAAGTGGGGACCGCCGGGGAACGGCGCGCCGAAGATGGCCAGCATGGCCGGTCCGCCGATGACCGGGATCGACAGGCCCACCCCGTAGCCGATGGCCAGTCCCATGCCCGAGAGCAGGTCGTCGACCAGCGAGTAGCCCATGTAACCCTCCAGCAGCGCGGTGAACAGCAGGATGAGTCCCACGATCCAGGTGAGCTCGCGGGGCTTGCGAAACGCGCCGGTGAAGAACACCCGCATGAGGTGCATGAGAATCGCGGCCACGAACACGTCGGCGGCCCAGTGATGGGTCTGACGCATGAGCAGACCGGCCTTGTAGCTCAAGGAGATGTCCACCACCGATTTGAAGGCGTCGCTCACCCGCACCCCGTCCAGCGGGGCGTAGGCGCCGTGATAGACGGTCTTCGCGGTGCTGGGATCGAAGAACAGCGTCAGGTAGATCCCGGTGGCGATCAGGACCACGAAGGCGTAGAGCGCCACCTCCCCCAGCAGGAACGACCAGTGGTCGGGGAACAGGTAGCGCATCAACCGGCGCATCTGTGGCGCCGCCGCGGTGCGCTGGTCGATGAACGCGACAGGGTCGGCGAGCGGGTCGGTCATGAGCCTTGCGTGGGCCGCTCTCGCACGTTCCACCACGACGGGCCGACGCGCGCCGAAAAGGTGCCGGCGGCCCGTAGGTGACCGGTGTCGTCGATCATCAGCGGCAACTGCGGTAGTGGCCGTCCCGCCGGGCCGTAGGTCACCGCCCCGCCGGTGAATGGGTCAAAGGTCGAGTAGTGACACGGGCACACCAGTGCCGGTGACGGCTGTACAGCGGGGAACTTCGGATTGCGATACAGCGCTACGGCGCAGCCGGCGTGGGTGCAGATCTTGGAGTAGGCCATGATCCCCTGCGGCGCCCAGTCCGCCCGGCCCTCGGGGAGGTGCAGCTTGTCTGGGTCCAGGCGGATGACGACCAGCGGGGCGCCGATCAACTCCTTGTCGGCGCCCTCGGGGAACGCGGTGTAGTAGCTCTGGTGAAGGATGTCGGCGGCACGCAGCGGCGCACCGGCATCGTCGACGAGCCGGACGCCGCGTCGCCACGGCGTGTGATCGAGCGGCGCCGTGTCCCACACGGGCCCCAGCGACAGCGCGGGGGTGAGCGCGGCCAGGCCGAGCGTGCCGCCCGCGGCCGCGCTGGCACCGACGAGCAGCCGTTTGCGGGTGATCCGCGAGCCGCTCTCGCGCACGATCTGGACGACCTCGTGTTGTTGTTCAGGGTGCTCCGACGGATAGTCGTCCTCGAGCTCCTCGGTGACGACCAGGCGCTTGGCCACCACCGTCAGCGCAGCGCCGATGCACACCAGGCTCACGCCGATGCAGATTCCCAGCAAGGCGTTGGACATGTCCGCGGGACTGAACTCCCCGTAGACGACGATGAAGCCAAGCGCGAACAGCGCCGCCAGGCTCAGAAGGACGAGGACGAGGTTCTCGGCCGAGCGCTGCGGCGTACCGGCGGGGACAATCCGCTCCGGCGTCTCGCGCTGGGGGTCCGGGGCCGGGCGCCGTCTGAGCAGTCGACCGAAGATGAGGGCGAACAGCCATTGCCAGAGCTTCACGAGCGGCGGCGCCTCCTTCCGACGGCCAGGCAGGACAACAGCAGCAGCGGGGCGGCGACCCACCAGGTGACCAGCCCCTCGGGGATCGGGCCGAGGTTGCCGATCCCCCACCCGCCGCGGTTAGAGGGATGGCGGGTGCTGAGGACGTACTTGACGATCGAGTTCAGCTCCGCGTCGGAGATCTCGCTGCGCGGGAAACGCGGCATCAGATACGGCCCGATCCGGACCGCTTCGGCGATCTGGGTCGCCTTGATGGTCTGCAGCGGCGGAACCTGTGCGCCCGTGACAAAACCCCCGCGGGCCAGCTCCTGGTGACAGCCGGAACAGTGCAGCGTGAACAGCTGGGTGCCCTGGGCGATCGACCCCGCTCCGGGGTTCGGGTGGGGCACCGGGGGCCCCGTGCCCAGCGAGGCCACGTAGCGCTCGAGCGAGGTGATCTCCTTGCTCGAGAACAGCACCCGGTCGTTGGTCGGCTGGTCGTGAGGGGCCGACAGCGGCATGTAGCCGGTGCGCAGGTAGAAGTCGGCGGCGAGGGCGCCGACACCCCGCAGCGGCGGGCCCTCGCCGAGGATGTCGCCGGCGCCCGGTCGCGGCGAGCTGATCCCCGAGCCGGCGATGCCGTGGCAGCTGGCGCAGTTGCCGGCGTACAGCTGCGCGCCGAGCGCGACGCTCGGGGTCGCGGGCTCCGTGGTGGGCCGCACGATCCCGTTCTGGGGCTGCGCCGCCGCCGTGGCGCAGATCGCCACGCTGGCGGCCATCCAGCCGGCGAGAGCGAGACCGGCGATGCGATGCCGGCGGCTCATGACTGCTGGCAGACGCGCAGCAGCGGCGCGCCGATGGCGGTCATGATCATGATCGCCAGCGCCAGCGCGTTGACGAGCAGGCCGGTGGTCACCAGGAAGTTGACGCGGCCGATGGGCGGCGGGCTGCCCTCGCCGCGCCGCTCGATCTCCGCCGTGTGGTCGACGTCGCGTGTGCGCCGGTACAGGCGCGCGCACACCGCGACGGCGGCCACCCCGACGACGACCCCGACGATCGACAACGCCGACTGCCACCTCTGGACGGGCAGCTGCCATCGCCCCGGTGGCGCGTTGCACTGGGCGAAGGTGAAGGCCAGACCAGCGACGAACTGCGTCGCCCAGGCCACGGCGCCGCCGAGCACCCCGAACCAGACCAGCGCAGTAGGAGGCGCCTTGGTCACAGCGACGGGGAGAGAACGGTGAACAGGACCACCACGGCCAGGGCGGCGACCACGTACCAGTACAGCGCGAGCCCGCGCACTCCGATCAGCCAGTAATTGGTCAGGCTGTGGCGTGCCACCTTGTACATCAGCGTTGCGTCGAGCAGCAGGCCCAACAGGACGTGGGCGTGGTGCGCGAACAGCAAGGTGAAGTAGATCGACCCGTAGGCGTTCTGCTGCGGGGTGAACTGCCGTAGATCGTGGCGGATGAGCAGCACCTGGGCTGCGAGATACGCTGTCTGGACGACGAGCGCCACCGCGATCCAGCGGACCGCGCTCCAGCGGCGGCCGTGGCGGGCGGCTCGGCTGGCCAGCGCCACGAGCGGCACAGTGGCCACCAGGACGGCGGTGGCCACCACCGGACCGGTGATCTCGGGCGGCGCGATCGGCGACGGAGGCCAGCGCCGGCTGCCGAAATTCAGGTAGAAGTAGCTGCCGATCAGCGTCCCGAAGAGCGTCACCTCCGAGCACACGAACAGGACCATCCCCCACCAGCCGCTGGGCTGCGCCTGGCGACCGCGATCCACTGCCGCGGCGGCGTGCGAGCTCGTGACATGGGCTGGACGCGGGACCTCGCCGGCGCTGGCGTCGGTCATGCCTGCTCCTCGTGCTGATGCCATCCCAGGAGGGTCAGCCCGCCTGCGGCCAGGAACCCCGCGGCGATCCAATAGTGCCCCATGACCAGCATGGCGAAGATCCCGGTCAGCGTCAGCGCGGTGATCGGCGGCCACACTGAGTGCGACGGCATCGAGAGGATCTCATCGAGCCGCGCGTCCTGGGCGGTGGTCGCCGGGGTCTCGTGGCCGAGGTCGAACAGCCCCTCGCCTCGCTCCAGCCGCTGCTGGTCGCGCTTGCGGTCCTCCTTGTCCCACATCGGGTAGGGACTGGTGACGGTGGGGATGACCACGAAGTTGTACGGGGGCGGCGGTGAGCTGATTGACCACTCCAGCGTGTCGCCTTCGTACGGAGGCTCGGAGCGCGGGCCACGGAAGTAGCTGTAGACGAGGTTGGCGACGATGAGGACCAGGCCCGCCGCCAGCAGATAGGAGCCGATTGACTCGATGAAGTTCCACAGCGCCCACCCCAGTCCGGACGGGTAGGTGTAGTTGCGCCGGGGCATCCCCAGGATGCCCACGATGTGCATGGGAAAGAAGGTGATGAAGGTTCCTGCGAAGGTCAGCCAGAAACTCACCTTGCCCGTCAGCTCGTGGTAGATGCGGCCGGTCACCTTGGGAAACCAGAAGTACATACCGCCCAGGATCGGGAACACCGCAGCGCCGAAGATGACGAAATGGAAGTGGGCGACGATGTAGTAACTGTCGTGTACCTGCTGGTCGAACGGGATGGCCGCCACCGTGATCCCCGACAGGCCCCCGATGATGAAATAGACGATGAAGCCGACGATGAACAGCAGCGGCGTCTGGAAGTCCGGCGTGCCGGTGACGATCGTCGTGATCCACGCGAAGAGCTGAATGGCCGAGGGGATGACGATGATGAGGCT
>DASXCN010000179.1:0-20958 GCA_036491155.1 Solirubrobacteraceae bacterium
GCTCTCCTGCGCCTCGGCGGCGTCGGGCCTCCGGTAGGCGATGAGCTCGGCGCCGGCGCCATCCTGCGCGCGCAGCTTGAGGCGGCCATGACGGCCGTCGAAGTAGGTGTCGCGCTGCTCCAGCACACCGTGGTCGGCCGCCCCCAGCGCACGGCAGCGCTCGGCGGTCGCGCCCGGGTCGGCATCGCGGGCCTTGATCTCGAGATTGACGGACACCATGGGCGGCCGTGAGCCTAGCGGGCGTCCCCCGCCGTGACACCGCGGAAAACGCACCCGACGGTAGGATCGCCCGATGCCGCAGCGCGTGATCTGCGTCCAGCACGCCGTCCTCGCCGACCGCCTCTCGGTGATGCGCGACCGCGCGACCCCTCACGGGGTGTTCCGCCAGGCCGTGTACGAGGCCTCGGCGATCATGGCCGTCGAGGTGACGCGTGAGCTCCCGGTCACGGAGGTTGAGATACAAACGCCGCTGGAGAGGACGCGCGGCCTGCGCCTGCGCGACGAGATCGCCGTCGTCCCGGTGTTGCGCGCGGGCTTGGGCATGCTCGAGGGCTTCCTGCGCCTGGTGCCCGACGCCCGCGTCGGTCATCTCGGCATCCAGCGCGACCACGAGGACCACGCGCCCATCGACTACTACGAGCGGCTGCCGCCGGGTCTGCCCGACATCCCTGTCTACCTGCTGGATCCGATGCTCGCGACCGGGGGCAGCGCGGTCCGGGCTCTGCACCATCTCAAGCGCGCCGGCGCACGCCACCTGGAGCTCGTGTGCCTCGTCGCCGCCCCCGAGGGCTTGACCGCCCTGGAGGCCGAGCACGAGGACGTCACCGTGTGGACCGCGGCGATCGACCGCGAGCTCGACGCCAACGCCTACATCCGCCCGGGCCTGGGCGACGCCGGCGACCGCGTCTTCGGCACCCTCTAGCCCTCGGCGTTACGTCCGGTCCAGCCACTTGTATGGCGCGGCGTGTCGGTAGCTCGCCAGCGCGTCCAGCAGCGCGCCGGCGTCGCGGTCCACCAGCAGGGTCTGCCGGTGCTCCGCGCGCAGGAACCGCTCGGCCACCAAATGGTCCAGCAGAGCCAGCAATGGCTGCCAGTAACCGGCGACATCGAGCAGGCCGATCGGCATCCGGTGCAGCCCGAGCTGGCTCCAGGTGAACAACTCGAACAGCTCGTCGAGGGTCCCGGTGCCGCCTGGCAGCGCGACGACCGCGTCAGACAGTTCGGCCATGAGCGCCTTGCGCTCGTGCATCGTCGTGACCTCGTGCAGCTCGCTGAGACCCGTGTGGGCGATTTCGTGCTCCACCAGCTGGCGTGGGATCACACCCACCACCTCGCCGCCGGCCGTCAGGGCGCCGTCGGCCACGGCGCCCATCAGCCCGACCCGGGCCCCGCCGTAGACCAACCCCAGACCCCGTTCGGCAAGCAGGCGACCGAGGGCATCGGCCTCCTGTGCGTACTCGGGCCGCGCACCCGGGCTCGACCCACAGAAGACGAGAACACGGCTGATCACAGGCGCCAGCCTAGATCACAGAAATGACGTACCCGGCAACTCGGGCGCGTCGCGGCCGGTGAGCCAGCGCATCACGCTCGCGCCGACGTCGGCCAGCGCCCCGTCGTGGCGGCGCCCGCCGTCCCCATCGAAGCGGGCCAGCAGCGGGGCGTACTCGCGCGTGTGGTCGGTGTGGTCGGTGGTGGGGTCCACCCCGTGGTCGGCGGTGAGCACCAGCAGATCGCCGTCGCGCAGGAGCCCCAACCACTGGCCCACGGCGGCATCGATCTCCCGCAACGCGGCGGCGAAGCCGGGGATGTCGTGGCGGTGACCGTAGACCTGATCCGTCTCCACGAGGTTGACGAAGACCAGACCGCCGGGAAGGTCGCGCAGTAACGCGGTCGTCGCGGCGATGCCCTCTGCGTTGGTCGCGCCCGGGTGCTTGACGTCCACGCCCACCCCGGCGAACAGGTCGCGGATCTTGCCCACGCCGTGCACCGGCACCCCCGCGTCCTGCAGTTCCTCCAGGTAGGAGCGCGACGGCGGAGGCAAGGCGAAGTCGCGCCGTCCCTCGCGCCGGCGCCAGGCCCCCACCCTGCCGTCAAACGGCCGCGCGATCACCCGTCCCACCGCGTCCTCGCCGTCCATCACCTCGCGCGCGGCGGCGCACACGTCATAGAGCTCGGGCTCTGACAAGACGTCGACGTGGGCGGCGATCTGCAGCACCGAGTCCGCCGACGTGTAGAGGATGAGCTCGCCGGTCGCCAGGTGATGCTCGCCGTACGCATCGAGCACCGCCGTCCCGCTGAACGGCCGGTTACAGCAGAACCGCCGCGAAGTGGCCTGCTCGAGCGCCGCCATCACCTCAGGCGGGAACCCGTCGGGGTAGGTGGGCAGCGGGTGCTCCACCCGCACGCCCATGAGCTCCCAATGCCCCGTGGTGGACTCCTTGCCGGGCCCTTGTGCGCCCACGCGCCCGTGCAGCACGGGGGCCGCAGCCGGCGGAACGCCCACAAGGGGCAGGATCGAACCGAGCCCCAGTGCGCCGAGCGTCGGGAGGTCAAGGCCCCCTGCGGCCTGCGCGAGATGGCCCAGCGTGTTGGTCCCCTCATCGCCGTACGCAGCCGCGTCGGGCAGGGCCCCGACTCCACAGGCGTCCATGACGATGACAGCGGCGCGTCGCACGTGGAATGCATATCAGCGCCGCGCTACGCTCGCCCCCATGAGCCGTCGGTTGGCACACGTGGACCGCGTCGGCGTCGAGGAGCGGGCCGCCCAGTTGGGCAAGCGCTCGATCAAGACGACCGCCAAGCAGCAGGGCATCCGCCTCGCCGTTTCGATGGTCGACCTCACCACGCTCGAGGGCGCCGACACGCCCGGCAAGGTGCGCCACCTGTGCGCCAAGGGCGTGTGCCCCGCGCCGGCGATGCCCGAGATCCCGTCGGTGGCGGCGATCTGCGTCTACCCGTCACTGGTCAGCACGGCACGCGCAGCGCTCGACGGCACCGGGGTCAGGACCGCGTCGGTGGCCACCGGCTTTCCCGCCGGCCAGGTGTCGCTCGAGGCCAAGCTGCGCGACACCGAGGACGCCGTGGCCGCGGGCGCCGACGAGATCGACATGGTCATCTCGCGCGAGGCCTTCCTCGCCGGCGACGACGCCCGGGTCCAGCGCGAGATCGCCAAGATCAAGGACGCCTGCGGCGACGCCCACCTCAAGGTGATCCTCGAGACCGCCGAGCTGGGCTCCTACGACCACGTCCGCCACGCCTCGATGCTGGCCATGGAGGCGGGCGCCGACTTCATCAAGACCTCCACGGGCAAGGCGTCGAGCGGCGCCACACCCGGGGTCTGCCTGGTCATGCTCGAGGCGATCCGCGACTACATCGAGCGCGCCGGCCGGACCGTCGGCTTCAAGGCTGCCGGCGGGGTCTCCACGAGCAAGGCGGCGCTGCACCGGCTGGTGCTGGTCAAGGAGACGCTGGGCGACGAGTGGCTCACCCCGGAGCGCATCCGCATCGGCGCCTCGAGCCTGCTCAACGACCTGCTGCTGCAGTACGCCAAGTCCGAGACCGGGCGCTACGGGCGCTCCGAGGACTTCTCCAAGGAATGACAACACAGCACCGCACCGCCATCGTCTGGGACTACGCGCCCGCGCCGGAGGCGACCGACCACGTCCGCCTGTCGGACCGCTACGGCCTGTTCATCGACGGTGCCTTCCGCGACCCGGCCAAGCCGCGCTTCGAGCCCACGCTCAACCCTGCCACCGAGCAGCCGATCGCCGAGATCGCGTGGGCCGGGCCCGAGGACGTCACGGCGGCCATCGACGCCGCCCGGGCCGCCCAGCCACGCTGGGCCGCGCTGCCCGACCGCGAGCGCGCCAAGTACCTGTTCCGGATCGCGCGCCTGATCCAGGAGCGGGCCCGCGAGCTGGCGGTGGTGGAGACGCTCGATGGCGGCAAGCCGCTGCGCGAGTCGCGCGACGTCGACATCCCGCTCGCCGCCGCGCACTTCTTCCACTACGCCGGCTGGGCCGACAAGCTGCGCTACGGCGTCAACGCCCGCGAGGTGGCGCCGCTCGGAGTGGTGGGCCAGATCGTCCCCTGGAACTTCCCACTGCTGATGGCGGCGTGGAAGCTGGCCCCGGCGCTGGCCTGCGGTAACACCGCCGTGCTCAAGCCGGCCGAGACGACGCCGCTCACCGCGCTGCTCTTGGCCGAGATCTGCCAGGAGGCCGAGCTGCCCGACGGCGTGGTGTCGATCCTCCCCGGCGACGGTGCGACCGGAGCGGCGCTGGTCCGTGCCCCGGGTATCGACAAGGTCGCCTTCACCGGGTCCACCGCCGTCGGCCGCGACATCCAGGCCGCGCTGGCGGGGCGCCCCACCAGCCTGACGCTCGAGCTCGGCGGCAAGTCGGCGAACATCGTCTTCGAGGACGCGGCGCTTGACCAGGCGGTCGAGGGGATCGTCAACGGCATCTTCTTCAACCAGGGCCACGTGTGCTGCGCCGGGTCGCGCCTGCTCATCCAGGAGAGCGTCCTCGACGAGGTCATCGCCAAGCTGTGGGCGCGCATGGGCCGGCTGCGCGTCGGCGACCCGCTGGACAAGAACACCGATGTCGGCGCCATCAACTCCGCCGAGCAGCTGCAGCGCATCGAGACGCTCGTCGCCGCCGGCGAAAATGAGGGCGCGCAGCGTCGCACCATCACCTGCGACCTGCCCGAACACGGCTACTGGTTCGCCCCCACGCTCTTCACCGACGTGTCCCCCGCCCACCGGATCGCCGTCGAGGAGATCTTCGGCCCGGTGGTGTCGGTGCTCAGCTTCCGCACCCAGGCCGAGGCGATCGAGAAGGCCAACAACTCCCGCTACGGCCTGGCCGCGGGCATCTTGACCGACAAGGGCGCTAAGGCCTTCGAGGTGGCCGGCGCGCTGCGCGCCGGGGTGGTGTGGCAGAACACCTACAACCACTTCGACCCCACCGCGGCATTCGGCGGTTACAAAGAGTCCGGGTTCGGCCGCGAGGGCGGCCCGGCCGGGCTACGGCCCTATCTGAAGGTGGTCCGGTGAGCGCGGGCGGTCGTCTCAGCATCCGCAAGACCTACAAGCTGTGGATCGGCGGGGCGTTCGTGCGCTCAGAGTCGGGCCGCTATGACCACGCGTCGCGCGGGAGTGCCGAGCAGGTCAACATCCCGCGCGCCTCGCGCAAGGACGTGCGCGACGCCGTCGCGGCGGCGCGCAAGGCGTTCGGGCCGTGGTCGGCGCGCACCGCCTACAACCGTGGTCAGATCCTCTACCGCGCCGCCGAGGCTCTGGAGTCCCGCCGCGACCAGCTCGCCGCCGTCTCCGACCTCGCCCAGGTCGACGCCGCCGTTGACGTGCTCGTGCATTACGCCGGGTGGACCGACAAGTTCCAGGCGGTGCTGGGCGGGATCAACCCCGTGGCGGCGCCCTTCCTCTCCTTCAGCCTCCCCGAGCCGACGGGCGTCGTCGGGGTCATCGCTCCCGACGCGTCCGAGCTGCTCGGCCTCGTGGCCGAGGTCGCGCCTGCCCTGGCCGCCGGCAACACCGTGGTGGCGATCCTCTCAGAGCAGCAGCCGCTGGCCGGGCTGGACCTGGCCGAGGTGCTCGGCGTCTCGGACATCCCGGGCGGCGTGGTCAACCTGCTCTCAGGCCGGCGCACCGAGCTGGCCACCGCGCTCGGAGCCCACCGCGACCTCAACGCCATCGTCGACGCCGGCGGCGATGCCGAGCTCGGGGCCGAGCTTGACCGCCTCGCCGCCGAGACGATCAAGCGAGCACGCCACCACGAGGCGGCGGGCGCCTACGAGACGGCGATCGCCGATGCGCTGGAGCGCATCGAGGCGGTCACCGAGCTGAAGACGGCATGGCATCCGGTGGGCGCGTAGTCCCATCGGCGGCCACGCTGTCCGTCGAGCGCCGGCCCCGCCCGTTGAGCACCCCCTCCAGCATCAGGACGCGGCGCAGGATCGCCAGGGAGCTGGCGTACGTCGAGTCCATGCCGTAGTAGCTCAGCCCGCGCGCTCCCAGTGTGCGCGCCTGGGTGTAGGGCGTGTCAGAGGCGTAGTGGATGATCCCCAGGTCGATCGGCAGCTTGGAGAAGTTGACCGCTTCGCCGACGGGGTAGCGATCGGCGTCGGCGATCTCATAGACGGCGTTGCAGAAGGGCCCGGCCTCCATCTCGACCACGGTGTAGGCCTCGCGGTAATAGAAGTCCAGGTAGGAGCGGTTCTGCAAGAACGTGCTCTTGACCGTCACCGCGCGCTGGTTGTCCAGCCCGGTGCCGAAGCGCAGGTCGCCGGCGAGGTCGTCGACCCCGAAGGCGTTGTCGAGCCAGTAGGTCGAGTTGGAGTGCTCGTCGTGGACGACGCTGGAGATCATCACATCGCCGACGTCGGCGTTGAGCGTGGCCGCCTTGCCCAGCACGTACACGCCGCGCAGCGCCGCGCGGTCCACGGCCACCTCGCGCAGGATGTTGTAGGCGGCCAGGCCCAGCGGATAGTCGATGTTGACGATCACCGCGTCCGAGGCAGCCAGCGCCTCGGCGTCGACCTCGCCGATGCGCGGGTCCAGCCCGTCGCAGCGCAGCGCGGCCAGAGGCAGAATCTGCGCCGGGACGTGGAGCGCGGTGGTCGAGCGCATGTGGGTGATCCCGGCGGCTCGCTCGGCGTCGCGGCGCTCGGCCTTGCCCGCCCGGCCCTTGGTGGCGAAGTAGATGCGGGCTACGAAGTACAGGAAGTTCTCCCACGACCCCTCGGCACGTCCCTCACGGAAGGCGGCCAGCTCGTGGCGCAGGATGTCGTCGGGATCCATGGTCTCCACGAAGGCCACCAGCTCCTGCTCGCGGTCGCGCGCGATCGAGGTGGCGATGTTGACCAGGCTGTGGGTGTTGGAGCTGACGAAATACAGCGGCCGCTCCCTGGTCACCCCTTCGCGGTTGAGCTCGGCGCTGACCGGCGTCCACCACCGGCGGGTCATGCGTGCGTAACCGGTGTTCGAGCCGCCGAACATGCGCATCCGCAGGGCCATCCGGTCGCGGGCGATGAGGCGCAGTCGCTCGGCGAAGCGCTCGCCCCACGCCTCGTGCAGCCGCCCCCAGTCATCGGCGCTGCCGCCCACCAGCCGCGCGCACTCCTCGGGTGTGGGCTCGCGGTCGCCGACGATCTCCTGCCAGCCGGCCGCCCGCTGGCGGACCCGGATCTTGTTCCACTCGATCTGGAACGCGACCATCGTCGGGAGGAGGTCGTCGAGGTCCGAGGGGCTGGCCAGGAGCACCGCGAGCGTCCCCTTCCCGCCGTCGTACCAGCGCCGGCGCCGCGCCGGCGCCTCGGCCTCCTCCCATGAGTCCACCGGCACCCCGGCGCTCACCAGCGCCTCGACCTCCTGGGCCATGACCACCAGGCTGGCCCCGATGATCCCGTCGGGGAGACGGCGGATGGCGTAGATGAAGGCCCCGAGGTC
This sequence comes from Solirubrobacteraceae bacterium, assembly GCA_036491155.1. GTDB lineage: Bacteria > Actinomycetota > Thermoleophilia > Solirubrobacterales > Solirubrobacteraceae > Palsa-465. Next base: position 7,469 of record DASXCN010000179.1, read on the forward strand.
GACCTCGTCGGAGGCGGCCAGCGGGTGCAGGCTCGAGCCGATGGCCCGGTGCGAGGGCTCCAGCACGCGCAGGTGCGTCTCGCCGCTGGAGCGCAGCAGCGTGTTGTACGTGCGCTGGTAGAGCTCGATCTCGTCGCTGAGGCCGACGGCCCACTCGGAGCGGTTGTCGATGGTCAGATGGGCAACGGCCACCGCTTACTCCTTGACGTAGGGGATGCCGCTGGCGGCTGGCGGGCGTGACGCGCCGATCAGGCCGGCCACGGCGACGAGGGTGAGCACGTAGGGCAAGGCCTGGAACAGTGTGGCAAGCGTCCCGGAGAACGTCGGCAGGCGGTCGGCCATCGCCTCGGAGAAGCCGAATAGCAGCGTGGCCACCAGGGCCAGGCCCGGGCGCCAGCGCCCGAAGATGACCGCCGCCAGCGCGATGAAGCCCTTGCCCTCGGTCATGTTCGGGGTGAAGGAGCCCACGAAGGCGACCGACAGGTAGGCGCCGCCGAGCGCCGCGAACATCCCAGAAGCGATCACGGCGAGGTAGCGGATGCGAAGCACGGGCAGGCCCACGGTGTCGGCCGCACGGGGCTTCTCGCCCACGGCGCGCAGGCGCAGGCCCCAGCGGGTGCGAAACAGGAACAGCGCCAGCGCGGGCACGAGCGCGAGCCCCAGCCACGTCATGAGGTTGGCGTCGCCGATGGCCTGGCCGAAGAAGCCGACGTGCTGGATGAGCGGGAGCTTCACGTTCGGGACTGTGGAGATTTTGGTGGGCGTGCCGTTGGGTCCGTAGTGCGCGGTGAAGAAGTAGCCGGTGATACCCAGGGCCAGGAAGTTGATGCCGGTCCCGCTCACCACCTGGTTGGCACGAAGATGAATCGAGAAGACGGCGTGCACGAGGGCGAGCAGGCCCCCGGCGACGGCGGCGACGACCAGCCCCAGCACCCAGGAACCGAGCACGTCGGCGCCGAAGATCCCGAAGTAGCAGCCCATCAGCATCATGCCCTCGAGGCCGATGTTGATGACCCCGCTGCGCTCGCAGATGATCCCGCCCAGCGCCGCGAAGAGCAGCGGGGTGGCATAACGCAGCATGGCCGCGACCAGAGCGGACCACACGAAGACGGTCTTCAGATGCCCGACGCCGGATTTGGACGAGGCGAACGCGCCGGCGATGGCCAGCGTCCCGAGGACGAGGTCGACCCAGCCGAGCCGGGTCTCGCCCGCCTGCAGCGCGAGCGCCCCGGCCAGCATCGCGGCCAGGCCGAGGATCACCGACGGGACGGGGGTGCGGACCAGGAACGGCGGCAGGGTGATGAACCACGCGATCGCGGCCAGGGCCACGCCGGCGATCCCGACGTGCTTGGCCGATACCGCCCGCGAGGGGGCCGCCGCGATCGTTCCGGCGCTCACGTCGCGCTCTCCTCGGTGCTCGTCGGCTTGGGCCCGCGAGGACGTCTCAGGCCGACCGCGATCCCGCGCCCACCGCGCAGCACCCGGAGCGCGATCACGTCGGTGGACACCAGCAGCACGACGAGGCCCTGGATCATGAAGGTGAGGTACTGAGCCAGGTTGGGGTCAAACACCGTCGGGTCCAGATTGCGCTGGGAGGTGCCGGTGAGCAGCGCGCCGAACAGCAGTGCCGCCGCCACCACCCCGCCCGCGGTGTTGCGCCCGAGCAGGGCCACCGCGATCCCCAAAAAGCCGATCTGCGAGAGCTGGATGTCGTTGGTGAACAGGCTGAACTTCCAGCCCAGGATGTCCATCGCCGCCGCCACCCCGGCGAACGCGCCGCAGATGAGCATCACGCGCACGTAGTTGCGCCGGACGTTCATCCCGGCGTAGCTCGCGGCGTCGGGGTTGAAGCCGACCGCGCGGATCTCATAGCCCAGCCGCGTCCGGTTGATGATGATGGCGAAGACCACCACGCAGGCCAGCGCGATGAAGATTCCGATGTCCAGGCCCTGGAGCGCCGCCGGGCCCCAGAACACCGGGAGCTTGGCCGAGGCGGCGACGGTCTTGGACACGGGCACCGACGACTGCGACGGGTCCTGGAGCGGGCCGCCCAGCTGAAACAGATACACGCCCAGCCAGATGGCGACCCAGTTGAGCATGATCGTGGAGATCACCTCGTGGACACCGGCCACGGCCTTGAGGATCCCGGCGATCCCGGCCCAGGCCGCCCCGGCGAGCGCCGCCAGTGCGATGGCGAGCACGATGTGGATGAAGGCGGGCAGGCCCGACAGCGAGGAGCCGACCCACACAGCCACGATCGCGCCCATGGTGTACTGGCCCTGGCCGCCGATGTTGAACAGGCCGGCGCGGAAGGCGAAGGCCACCGCCAGGCCGACGAGGATCAGGGCGGTGGTCTGGATCAGCGTCTGCTGCAGTTCGAGCGCGGCCGTGGTGCGCTCGGCCCCCGAGACCCACGGGAATAGCCAGTTCAGGCCGGTGCCTTTGAAGATGGCACTGTAGGTGCTCAGCGGGTCGTGGCCGGTAAGCAGGACCACGATGCCGGCGACCAGGAACGCGATTAACGTGGTCAGGATCGGCACGGTCACCCCGCCGCGACGCAGGTAGGCGGTCAGCCGCGCGGGCGACGTCAACGAGGCTTCGAGCGCCTCCTCTTCGCCGGGCTCGGCGCCGCCCTCCTCGATGATGTCGCGGTCGGGTATGCCGCTGCTCATGCGGTCACCGCCGCATCCGGGGACGCCTGGCCGCCGGTCATGGCGATGCCGAGCGTCTCCTCGGTGACGTCGGGTCCGAACTCGCCGGCGATCTGGCCCTCGTAGATGACGAGGATGCGGTCGGCCAGCGCCCGCACCTCCTCGTACTCGAGCGAGACGAGCAGGACCGCCCGGCCCTTGTCGCGCTCCTCGACGAGGCGGCGGTGCACGAACTCGATGGCGCCGACGTCCAGGCCCCGCGTGGGCTGGTGGGCGATGAGCACCTTCGGATCAGAGGCGATCTCGCGGGCCACACACACCTTCTGCTGGTTGCCGCCCGACAGGGCGGCGGCGAAGGCCTCCGGGCCGCCACCGCGGACGTCGAACTCGCGCAGGAGCCGGCCGGCACGGTCGCGCATACGGCGCAGGCGCAGCCAGCCCCGGGCGCTGAACAGCGGGCGGCGGTACTCGCGCAGGGCGATGTTCTCCGTGAGCGTGAACGGTAGGACGAGGCCGCGCCGATGGCGGTCCTCGGCGATGTGGGCGATGCCGGCCTCGGTGGCCGCACGCACGCCGGCCCCGGCGATCTGGCGCTCGCCGACGGTGATGGTGCCCGATTCCGGAATACGTAGCCCGGTGATCGCCTCGACGAGCTCCTGCTGGCCGTTGCCCTCGACACCGGCGAGGGCGACGATCTCCCCGGCGCGCACCGACAACGAAAGCCCGTCGACGGCGGGCAGCTCCCGGTCATCGCGGACGTGGAGCTCCTGCACCTCGAGCAGAGTGTCGCCCAGCTTCTTGGAGGCCGGCTTGTCGACGGCGAGGAGCACGTCGCGGCCCACGACGAGCTGGGCCAGGCTGCGCTCGGTGGCGCCCTCGCGCGGGACGGTGTCCACCCGCTTGCCGCGGCGCAGCACGGTGATGCGATCGGCCACCTCTAGCACCTCGTGGAGCTTGTGGCTGATGAACACGATCGCCGCTCCGTCCTCCTTGAGGCGCTGGATGACACCCATGAGCTCGGTGACCTCCTGGGCGGTGAGCACCGCGCTGGGCTCGTCCAGGACGAGGATCCGGGCGCCCCGGTACAGAGCGCGGAGGATCTCGACGCGCTGCTGCGCGCCCACGGTCACGTCCTCGATGACCGCGTCGGGGTTGACGGCGAGCCCGTAGCGATCCGACAGCTCGCGCACACGGGCCCGCGCACCCGCGAAGTCCAGCATGCCGCCGGCGCGTTTGGGCTCCTGGCCGAGCACGATGTTCTCGGCCACGGTCATCACCGGCACCAGCATGAAGTGCTGGTGGACCATGCCGATGCCGAGCTTGATCGCGGTCGCCGGCGAGTCGACCTCCACCTGCCGGCCGTCGACGAAGATCTCGCCCTCGGTCGGCTTGTAGAGGCCGTAGAGCACCGACATCAGCGTCGATTTGCCCGCGCCGTTCTCGCCGAGGAGCGCGTGGACCTCGCCGGCACGGACGTCGAAGTCGACTCGGTCGTTGGCGACGACCGAGCCGAACCTCTTCGTGATGCCCTTCAGCTCGAGCGCCGGAGCGCCCGAGCTACCCGGCACTGGGCTAGATGTCATTCAAATCGTCTACGGAACCGTGTTGGGGATGTTGGAGAGCTGCCCAGCCTTGATCTGGCTGTAGATCTTGGCGATCTGCGGCGCGAACTTGAGTCCGGCCGGGCCGATCTTGCCGTAGCCGATGCCGCCGTTGGCGACGTTGTTGGTGACGTTGGCGCCGGCCGCGAACTTGCCCGCCATCAGGCTCTTGATCGCGTTGAACACCGCAACGTCGACCTTCTTCTCGGCCGAGGTCAGGACGTAGGACCCGAGGTATGCCTGGTCGGCGTCGACCCCGATGCCCTGGTCGCCGTTCTGCTGGGCCGCCGACAGCGCGCCCAGACCGCAGGCGCCGGCCACCTGGAAGACGACCTTGGAGCCCTGCTGGATCTGGTTGAGCGCGATCTGCTTGCACTTGGACTGGTCGACGAAGTCCTGCGAGTACCCATTGAGCGTCTGGATGCCCGGGTCGGCCTTCTTGGCGCCCGCCTGATAACCCGCGATGTAGTGGTCCACCGGCGGGATCTTCTGGCCGCCGACGCTGGAGATGATCTTGTAGCCCTTCTCCTTGGCGTAGAGCCCGGCGAGGTACCCGGCCAGGTAGCCTGCTTGCTGCTCCTCGAAGAGCAGCCCCTCGATGTTCTTGGGGTCGCCCTTCTCGGCCGTGGCATCGGAGTCCACCATGGCGAACTTCACGTTGGGGAACTGCTTGGCCACCGCGTCGGTGGCGTCGGCCATCAGGAAGCCGACGGGGACGACCAGGTTGTAGCCCTGCTGGGCCAGCGTGGTCAGGTTCGGCGTGTAGTCGGCGCCCGAGCTGGACGGCAGCACGCGACCCGTGATGCCGAGCTCCTTCTCCGCGCGCAGCAGGCCCTCATAGGCCAGATGGTTGAACCCGTGGTCGTTCAGGCCACCGATGTCGGTGACGACTCCGACCTTGAAATTCTTGGCGTTGGCGGCGGTACTGCTCGACGCGCTCGTCGTCGCCGCCGCACTCGATGTGCCCGTGGAACCGCCGCCGGCCGCGGCCGACGACGAGGTTGACGAGCTACTGCTTCCGCAGGCAGCCAGTGCGAACGCGGCCACCGCCCCCACGGCCCACATCCCCAGATGTGTGAACTTTGACCTCACGACAGGACTCCTCTCAGTCAGGAAAGCGCGAAGGTATAGCAACACGACCTTAAATGCAGAACTTCAAACCCGCAACCTCGCGGGTTAATCTCCGCCTAACAGGTCTGGGTTCTCAGGGGGCGCCGGCGAGCCCGCCGGCCTCGGCGCCGAGGCGCTCGCGTGCCACCTCACGCCCGAACTCGACACGGGTGGGCATCCAGAACGTGGCCGAGGTGCAGATCCCGGTGCCGGTGCGGGCCAGGGCGGGGTGCACAGGGACGGTCATAAAGAGCGTCGGCCTGCGATCAGATCCGGGTCGAGCCGCCGTTGGGCCCCAGGACGTGTCCGACGAACGCGCCCGCGGGCTCCGAGAGCAGGAAGGCCACCGTGGCGGCGATGTCCTCGGGGCGCCCGATCCGCCCCAGCGGGACGTCGCGGCCGTAGACCTCCACCATCTCCTCGTGGGTCAGCCCCGCGTCGTCGGCGTCGACGTCGAGCTGCGGGGTGTCGGTCACCCCGGGGGCGACCGCGTTGACGGCGACGCCCGCCCGGGCGTACTGACGGGCCACGCTCTTGACCAGCGCGACGATGCCGCCCTTGGTCGCCGCGTAGGCGGTGGCGTTGGGCCAGCCGATGAGCCCCCATTCCGAGGCGATGGCGACGATCCGGCCGTAGCCGCGGGCCGCCATGGCGGGCGCGCACAGCGCCATCAGCCACGCCGTGCCCAGCAGGTTGACCTCCAGCGTGCGGGCGAACTCGGCCTCGCCGTGCTCCATGAACGGCGCCATCACCATGAAGGCGTGGTTGGCGACGGCCAGGTCGATCGGTCCCGCCTCGCGCTCACAGCGGGCGAACTGCTCGCGCAGCGCGGGCAGGTCTGAGACATCGCAGGGCGCGCTCAGCCCGCCGGTCTCCTGCGCCACGGCGCCGGCGGTGCCGGGGTCGATGTCGTTGACGCACACCACGGCGCCCTCCCGGGCCAGGCGCAGGGCGGTGGCCCGGCCGATGCCCTGCCCGGCCCCGGTGACGAAGGCGACTCGCCCGGCCAGCCCCGCGAGCCCCGCGAGCCCCGTAGCCGGGTCGGCACCGTCGCCCGCGGCGCTCACAGCACCGCCCCCGCGTTGGGCGAGACGACCTGGCCCACCATGTTGGTGTCCTCCAGCAGCACGAAGCAGACCGCCGCGGCGATCTCCTCGGGCGTGAGCACCCGTCCCAGCGGCAGCGCGTCCGCGTAACCCGCGAGGTTGGGGTCCTCGCCGAGCAGCGGTCGGTGGGCCCCGGGGCGACGCAGTTGACGCGGATACCGTCGGGGGCCAGTTCGGCGGCCAGGCTCTTGGTCATGGCGTGGATGGCGCCCTTCGCGGCCGCGTAGTGCGGCGCCGACGGGTCGCCGATGATGCCCAGCTCCGAGCCGATGGCGCAGATCGCGCCGCGCCGGCGCGCCCGCATCCGCGGCACCACCGCTCGCCACGCGTTGGCCGTGCCTCCGACGTGGACGTCCAGCATGCGCCGCCACTCGGCCTCGTCGGGCGCTGCGATGGACGCCGCCCGGTAGTAGCCGGCCGCGGTCACCAGGTAGTCGATCGCGCCCAGCTCGTCCTCCACGCGTGCCGCCGCGGCGGCCAGCGCGGGGCCGTCGCTGACGTCGGCGGTGAGACTGAGCGTCACCGACGGCGCCGCGACCGGGGCGAGATCGACCACCGCCACCCGGTGGCCGTGCGCGGCCAGGCGCGCGGCGCAGGCGGCGCCGATCCCCGAACTGCCTCCGGTGACGAGCGCGGCGGACAACGACGCGACCCTAAGCAGCACGGATGGTCACAGCCATTGGGACAACAACCGAGCCTGGGCCCGTTTGGTTGGGATAGCGTACGACGAGGCTCATGAGCTCCTGCACGGTCGCCGCCCTCGCCGCCGATGCCTCGTTGCGCCTGCGCGTGCTGGTCGACGTCGGTAACCACGATCGTCTTCTGCGCGGCGTCCACGTCTCGGACCTGGGCCATCCCGCCCAGTACGCCTTCCCCGGGGAGCTGCTGCTCACCAACGGCCTGTGGCTGACCACCACCCAGCCCCGCGACTGGGTGCAGGAGGCCCAGGCGGCGGGCGTGGTGGCCATCGGCTACGGGGTGGGCGAGATGGGGACGGTCACCCCGCCGGCGGTGATCGAGGCCTGCCGCGAGGCGAGCCTGCCCCTCGTCGAGGTGCCCGCGGACCTCCCCTTCAGCGCCATCGGCGAGTGCGTGATGGAGCGCAACCGCGCCTCGGACGCGACGGTCCGACTCCAGCTTATGCGCCTGCGCCGGCTGCTGGAGGAGCTGGCCCGCGGCGAGGGCTACGGCGCCGTCGTCGAGCTGTTGCGCCGTGAGACCCGGCTGCCCGTGTGGCTGGTCGGGCCCGGCGGACACAGCCTCACCGACGACGCGCCACCGGACGGCGAGGCGGCGCGTGCCGCCGCCCGGGCGGCACGCCGCGGGGACCTCCCATGCGCGGTGGCGCCGGCGCTGAGCGCGTTCGGGGTGGCCGACGCGCTGTCTTCGACGGCGGTGATCGTCGGCAGCCCGCTGGCTGAGATCTCCGACGACGCGCGCCTGGTCATCGAGCAGGCCAGCGCCTATCTCGTGCTCGAGGACGCCCGCCGCCGTGAGCACGAGAGCGTGCGCTCAGAGCTGGTGGAGGAGCTGCTCACCCGGGTGTGGGACGGCGAGCTGGGCATGCGCTCGCTCGGCGCTCGCCTTAAGGCGCTAGACCTCGCGCCTGACCAGCCCATCACCACCGTGATGTCCTCCAACTCCACGCGCGACGTCGAGTACGCGGCGATGGCCTGCCGCTCGCACTGCCTGGGCGCCGGGCACCGCGGCGCGCGGGTCCTGCTCATCGCGTCCGACGACGAGGACATCGTCGACGAGATCGCCGACCTCATCCGCGACGGCGGCGCCGACCCCGTGCTGGGCTCCGGCCGCTCGCCGGGCGGAGCCGACGGGCTGCGTCGCGCCCTGGCCGAGGCGATGAGCGCCCATCAGCTGGCGCTGGCGCGCCCTGAGGGGGAGCGGGTCGTGCGCCGCCTGGAGGTGGGAACCCACCGCCAGCTCTTGGACTTCCTCGAGCCCCACGTGCTGCGCGCGTTTCGTGACACCCTCCTGGGGCCGGTCGAGCGCTGGGACGAGGAGCACAACTCACAGCTGGTGGACACCCTGGCGGCATTCCTGGCCAACGACGGCCACTGGCGGCGCACCGCGGCCGAGCTGCACATCCACCACAACACACTGCACTATCGCCTGCAGCGAGTGGCACGGCTCACGGGGCGACCGATCGACTCGGTGACGAGTCGAGTCGATCTGGCGCTGGCCCTGGCGATCCCGCGCGCCTCGGTCAGTCCCCAGTGACCCCAGCGGCCGCGGCGTTGTGCTGCAGGGTCACCATGCTCAGCATCTCGAAGACGGCGTTGGCGGCGAACAGGGCGGTCACCTGGCCGGGCCCGTCGTAGGCGGGCGCTACCTCGACGACGTCATAGCCGACGAACGGCAGGCCGGCCAGCGCGCGCAGGAACGACAGCGCCTGAAAGCTGGTCGGGCCGCCCACCTCGGGCGTCCCGGTGCCGGGGCAGAAGGCGGCGTCCACGAAGTCCACGTCGAGGGAGAGGAACGCGGGCAGGTCGCCGAGGCGAGCGCGGGCGCGGGCGGCCAGTTGCGCGGGAGTCGTCTCGGCGAGCTCGACCCAGGGGATGGTCTCGACGCCGAGGGCCGCCGGGATCTCCTCGTCGGCCTCGCCGTAGAGCGGGCCGCGGATGCCGGCCTGGAGCATGCGCGCAGGGTCCACGACGCCCTCCTCCAAGGCGCGGCGGAACATCGTCCCGTGTGAGTACGGGTGCCCGTTGTACTCATCCCACAGGTCGGTGTGAGAGTCGAGGTGGACGAGCCCCAGTGGCCCGTGAACGGATGCGAGGGCCCGCAGCTCGGCGAGGGTGACCGAGTGGTCGCCGCCGATCCCCACGGTGGCCACGCCGGCCTGGGCGAGCGGCGTGACGAAGGCGGCGATGCGCTCCAGCGTGTCCTCGATGTAGCCCGGCACGGTCGGGGTGTCGCCGTAGTCGATCGTCGACAGCGCGCCGAACACCTGCACCTTCTGGACCGCGTTATAGGTGCGGATCATCCCCGACGCCGACCGGACCGCCTCGGGACCGAAGCGGGCCCCGGCCCGAAAGGACGCGCCGCCGTCCCACGGCATCCCGAACACCGCGGCGTCCACGCCGGCCAGGTCCTTGATGTAGGGCAGGCGGGCGTAGGTCCGCGGGCCGGTGAAGCGCGGCGCGTCGAGCGCGTTCCACGGCTCGTACATCACGCCTCTCCCTGGAGGTCGACGGCCGCCACCGGCTCGCCGCTGCTCGCGACGCCGGGCGGCTGGTCGATGCGACCGCGGAAGATACGCGTGCATATCACCAGCCCGATCGCGCCGAGGACGACGGTCATGAGGATGATCCCCCAGTTGAGCCACCACTGCTGGTTGAAGTCGCGCGGCCACGCGACGTTGACCGTCTCGAACGCGATCCACACCGCGGCGACGAAGGTCACCGGGCCACTCCAGCGTCCCATCGACACCGGCCCGGCCACCCACCTCTTCTTCAGGCGCATGTAGGCCAGGGCCAGGACCGGCATCGCGTAGGAGATGTAGAAGCCGGCGGTGGAGAAGGAGAGCAGCAGCGTGTAGATCTTGGAGAAGCTGATGAACGGCAGCGGCGCCGCGATGCACACTGTCAGCGCGATTGCGCGCCGCGGCATCCGGTGACGCCCCGAGAGCGAGCCCAGGGCGTCGGCGGCCGGAAGCACGCGGTCGCGCGCGGCGGCCCAGATCGCCCGGCTCACCGCCGCCTGGACGGCGATCAGGCTCGCGGTGAAGCCGATGGTCAGTACGAAGAGCAGGACACGGCCGACGCCGGTTCCCAGCCGGGTCTCGAGCGTCGTCGTGATCGGGTCGGCGACCTGGCCGGAGAGCACCGCCCCGATGTTGGGGATCGAGAGGCTGATCCCCAGGCAGGCGAAGATGACCAGGCACCCCGCGGCGGCCAGCGAGAGCACCATCGCCTTGGGGAGCACCTTGCGGGACTCCGTGACCTCCTCGGCGATGGAGCCGGCCGCCTCAAATCCGACGAACGAGTAGCCGACGAACGCGACCGCGCCCAGGAACGGGCCAAGCAGCAGCGGCGGCGCGTGGCCGCTCCCGGCGCCGTGAAACAGCGTCGAGAACGAGTTGGTCCGGTGAAAGAAGAGCAGCGCCGCGCCGATGCCGACCGAGGCGATCAGCTCACACGTGAGCGTGATGTAGAGCAGCCGCTTGAGCAGGTTGCCGCCCACCATGTTCATCGTCGTCGCGAACAGGATGACCCCGAGCGACACCGCCGCCGTGGCCTCCTTGCTGAAGCTGGTGACGTTGAGCGCGGCGAGCAGATACTGGGCCGCGGCGAGCGACAGCACCGACAGGGTCAGCGTCAGCCCCCACATGTACGCCCACGCGGTCATCCAACCGAAGCGCGGCCCCACCAGTTCGCGCGACCACGCGTACACGCTGCCCTGGAACGGCCATTTGGAGACGAGGTCGCCGAACACGCCGGTGACCAGGAGCTGGCCGATGAGCACGATCGGCAGAGCCCAGAACCACCCGGGACCGGCCAGCACGAAGCTGATCGCGAACACCGAGTAGATGCCGACGATCGGCGAGATGTCGGAGAAGGCCAGGGCGAACGCCGACGAGAACTTGAAGTCTCGCGATGGAGCGCCCCCGTGCAGCTCCTCGATGCGTTCGTGCTCGCGATCCTCCCTGAGCGCGGCCGCCGTCCCGCTGGGGACGGCGCTCTGACCCGGATCAATACCCGATGACATGGGCCCCTCTCTCTCCTGGTGCGGTGCGTACGCCTGCGGGGCGAAGCTAAAAAGAACGCCGCGGCGCCGCCATTGGGTCAAGCACCAAATGCCGTGAGGCCCGCCTGGGCAAGTGACCAAGTCAGCTCGGGCGGGCCTCCGGACTAGGATCGCGCCGTGCCTCCGCGCTATCAGCCGACCGATTCCTCGGAGAGCCCGCGCTTCACCGGCGTGCGGACCTACGCCCGCTGCCCGCTGTCGCAGGACTGGGCGGGCGCCGACGTCGCCGTGCTGGGCGTCCCCTTCGACTCGGCGGTGAGCTTCCGCCCCGGCGCGCGCTACGGCCCCGCCGCCGTGCGCGAGATGAGCCTGATGATGCGCCGGTGGCACCCCGCGCTCGAGGTGGACGTCTTCGACACGCTCTCGGTCATCGACGGTGGCGACATCACCACCACCCCCGGCAACGCTGAGCGGACTGCGGGCCAGATCGCCGAGGCGCTGGCCCCGGTGCTGGCCGCCGGCGCGGTTCCCCTGGTCATCGGCGGGGATCACTCGATCGTGTTGGGCGAGCTGCGCGCGCACGCCGCCCGGCACGGCCCCGTCGGGGTGGTCCTGCTCGACGCTCACGCCGACACATGGGACTCCTACTGGGGGGAGCGCTACACGCACGGGACGCCGTTCCGGCGCGCGCTGGACGAGGGACTGATCGACCCGCACCGCTCGCTGCTGGCCGGGATGCGCGGGTCGCTGTACGCCGCGGCGGACTACGAGCAGCCCCGCGAGTGGGGCTTTGCCATCGTGCCCTGCGAGGAGCTGCGCACATGGACGCCCGGCCGCTACGCCGCCGAGGTGACCCGGCGGCTCGGGGACGGCCCCGCCTACTTCTCCTTCGATGTCGATGTGCTGGACCCGGCGTTCGCGCCCGGCACCGGCACACCGGAGACCGCGGGTCTGCTGCCCCACGAGGCGCTGGCCTTCCTGCGGGCCCTGGCCGGCCACGCCTTCGTCGGCTATGACGTCGTCGAGGTGTCCCCGCCGTATGACACCGCCGGCCAGGTCACCGCGCTCAACGCCGCCACCGTCGCCTTCGAGATGCTGGCCCTGACCGCGATCGCCCGTCGCGCCGCCGCGGGCTGACCCACCCCTGAGAAGCGAGGCCACGATGACCACGACCGCCGTGCTCTCCTTCGACGTCGACGCCGAGTCGGCGATCCTGGCCGTCGGACGGCGCTACGCCGATCACGCCATGGCCATGACACACCAGGCCTTCGGGCCGCGGGTCGGCGTCCCCCGCATCCTGGGCCTGCTCGCCGAGTACGGCCTCCCGGCGACGTTCTTCATCCCCGGCCTGACCGCCGAGCGCTATCCGCAGACCGTCGCCGAAGTGTTGGAGGCCGGCCACGAGGTGGCCCACCACTCGTGGTCTCACCGGTCCGCGGTCGACCTCGACGCCGACGGTGAGCGCGCCGACTTCGAGCGGGCGCTCACGACCCTGCAGGACCTCGGCGTGGAGGTCAAGGGCCATCGCGCCGCCATGTGGGAGGCCAGCTGGCGCACACCCGGCCTGGTCTCCGAGTACGGGCTGGCCTATGACTCGAGCCTCATGGACTCAGACGCCGCCTACGTGCTCCAGACCGGCCACGGCGACATCGCCGAGCTGCCGCCCTTCTGGGGACTGGACGACTGGGAGCAGTACGCCTTCCTGCCGCGCCCGCCCATCGGGGACCAGGTCCGCTCGCCGCTCGTGGTGGCCGAGGCGTGGGTCCACGAACTGGACGCGATGCGTCGCCACGGCGCCCTGTTCATGCTCACCTGCCACCCCTTCCTGTCGGGGCGCGCCGGCCGGGTCGAGGCCCTGCGCATCCTCATCGAGGCCGCGCTGGAGCGCGGCGACGTCGAGTTCCGCAGCGCCCTGCAGGTGGCCACCACCACCCTTCAGTCAAGCGCCGCGCCGCGCCGCGCGCTCGAGCCCGTGACCGTGAGCGAGGCCGACTTCCCGGAGTGGTGAGTCAGCGCAGGACGGCGGCGGCGTGGGCGTGCACCGTCGCGCTCACGCGCTCCAGCGCCGCCGAGCTGCGCCGCCACTGCTGCCAGTACAGCGGCACGTCGATGACCGCGCGCGCGTCGAACTCCAGCAGCGGCGCCCCGCCGGGCGGCGTCTGCGCCTGTAGGTCGGGGACCATGCCCCAGCCCAGGCCCTGCCGGACGGCCTGCACGAACGCGCCCGAGCCCGGGACGTAGCAGCGCGGCGGGGAGAGGCGGCGCCGCGCGCGCCGGCGCAGGTACTGGTCCTGGAGCGGGTCCTCGCGATCGAAGAG
>DASXCN010000180.1:0-1647 GCA_036491155.1 Solirubrobacteraceae bacterium
CTACTGGGTGGTCAGCTACTCGGCGGAGAAGCCCTGGATCATGGAGGTGCGCCGCGGAGAGAACGGCGTCCGCGCGTGGCAGGCGGCCCCGGGTGAGACCTCGCACAGCACCACCGGTGAGAAGGGCGGGATCTGGCGCAACCGCGGTCGCCCGCCGCAGAAGCTGTTCGGGAGCGGCTTCACCTCCGAGGGCTACGCCGGCTCGTTTCACTACCACCGGATGCCGGATGGTGAGCGGCCCGAGATGGCCTGGATGTTCGACGGGGTGATCCCCGAGGAACCGATCGGCGACTTCGGCCTGGTCGGCGGCGGCGCCGCCGGTCAGGAGATCGACCGGGCCGACGTGTCGCTCGGCACGCCCCCGCACACCTACCTCGTGGCCTCGGCGCAGAACCAGAACGACTCCTACAAGGTGGTCCCCGAGGAGATCGACTTCATGTTCGACGGCGTGGGCGGCACCGAGCATCCCAACGTGCGCGCCGATCTGACCTATTTCGAGGCGCCCGGGGGCGGTGCGGTGTTCGCGACGTCGTCGATCGCCTGGTCCGGCGCCCTGTCGCACGCGAGCTATGCCAACAACGTCGCCCGGATCACTCAGAACGTGCTGGATCGATTCATCAGCGGAGGTGACGATGGCTGAGACGTTCGTGCTCCTGCACGGCTCGTGGCACGGCGGCTGGGCGTGGGAGCCGACCGCGTGGTGCCTGCGCGAGCTCGGCCACGAGGCGTACGCGCCGACCTATCCCGGCCATCACCCGGGCGCGTCACGGGCCGGGATCCGCCACCAGGACTACGTGCGGTCGGTGGCCGACTTCATCGAGGGGCGCGACCTGCGCGAGGTGGTGCTGGTGGGACACAGCTTCGGCGGATCGGTGGTCAGCCGCGTCTCGCAGGAGATCCCACAGCGGCTGTCGCGCCTGGTGTTCCACACCGCCTTCGTCGTCGAGGACGGCCACAGCGTCAACGACAACTTCCCGCCGGACCAGACCGACGCCTTCGGGGAGGCCGCCGCCGCCAGCGCCGACAACACCGTGGCCTGCCAGTGGGAGATCTTCCGCGACCTCTTCATCCAGGACGCCTCGCCCGAGGCCGCCCGCACGGTGTGGGAGCGACTCGTGCCTCAGCCGTTCTCACCCTGGGCGGAGAAATTGGATTTGGCGGAGTTCCACCGCGGCGAGCTGCCGCGGAGCTTCATCGCGGTGGCCGACGACCTCGCGCTCCCGCCGGGGACCTGGCATCCGCACATGTCCTCGCGGCTGGGCACGTTCAAGCTCGTGGAGATGGGCGGCAGCCATGAGGTGATGTTCACGCGGCCGGCCGAGCTGGCCCGGGCGCTGGTGGAGGCGGCGGGCGACTGACGGCCACCGAGGTATCGGCGAACCTCAACTGCGGCTATCGAGGGGGTGGGCACGGCCCCCGGCCACTCAACGTATACACTGCACAACTTGGCACGCGGCCGGCCCCGGCTGGCCCATATGCCGCTCTGAGTGCGCGACCGCGAGGAGGACGAGTTGAGAGCTGCCCGGCTGGTGGAGATCGCCCAACCCCTTGTGATCGAGGACGTGCCCGACCCGCACCCCGGGCCGCGGGAGGCGATCGTCAAGGTTGAGGTCGAGGGCATCTGCCGCACCGACTGGCACACCTGGC
>DASXCN010000181.1:0-6621 GCA_036491155.1 Solirubrobacteraceae bacterium
CTGGCCTCGGGCACCAGCGAGGACCTCAACCCGCGGCTGCGCCGGCTCGCCGCGGCACTGGTGGCCAGCTCATGAGCTGGATCATGTGCCTCCTGCGCTCGCGCCTGGAGGCGGTCAAGTACAGCCGTCAGGACCCGGCGCACGGCACGGTGGTGCTGGTCCGGGTGCTGCTGCTCTTCGAGTCGGCGATGTACTCGGCGATCACGCCGGTGCTCCCCCACTACGCCCACGTGCTGGGCGCGTCCAAGCCTGCCGTCGGCGTGCTGGCCGGGGCCTACCCGGCGGGGATCATCCCCGGGTCGCTCATCGGGGCGTGGATCGCCTCGCGCGCCGGCGTGCGGCGGACCACCGTGGTCGGGCTGCTGCTGTTCGCAGTATCGATCGCTGGCTTCGGCTTCGCCACGAGCATCGTCACGCTCGATGCGCTGCGCTTCATCCAGGGCGCCGGCTGCGGCTTTATCTGGGGTGGCGGCCTGACCTGGGTGATCACCGTCGCCCCGCGCGAGCGGCGCGGCGCGATGCTCGGCTCGGTCATCGGCGCGGCCATCTTCGGAACGCTGATCGGCCCCGTGCTCGGCATCGCCGCGGTGACCCTGGGCACCGGGCCGGTGTTCGCCGTCGTCGGGGCGAGCGCGATCGCGCTCGCCGCCTGGACCGCGCGTCACCCCGAGCCGGTGCGTCAACCCCGGAGCGCCGAGACCAGCTCGCCGCTGCGCGACCTGGCCCGCAGCCCGCTCATCCGGCTGGGCTCGTGGCTCATCCTGCTCGAGGCCGCGACGATCGGCGCCACCAGCGCCCTGCTGCCGCTGCGTCTGGCCCGCTTCGGCGCGGGCAGCATCGTGGTCGGCGCGGTCTTCCTGGTGTCGTCGCTCATCAGCATGGCCGTCTCGGGGCCGATCGGACGCACCGTCGACCGCCGCGGCGCCGGCGCGCCGCTGTGCGTCGGACTCATCCTGACGGCGGTCCTGATGGTCGCGCTGCCGCTCCCGCACAGTGCCGTGCTGCTCGCCATCGTCAGCGTGGTCGCGCTGGGCGGCCCGCTCACGGCCTACACCATCCCGGCGCTCACGGTGATCACCGATACCTCCGAGCGGCTCGGTATCCCGCTGGTCGTGGCCACGATGATGCTCAACCTTGCCTGGGCCGTCGGCGAGGTCGTCGGCGCTCCCGCCGCCGCCAACCTGTCGCAGGCGACGAGCGACGCCGTTCCGCTTCTTGCGCTCTCGGCGATTATGGTGCTCACGTTGCGACCCGTGATCAGAGCCCGTCTCACCCCCACCCAACCCCAGGACGCAGACAGCACCAGCGACGCGCGCGAGGAGGCATGGGTGCCGGCAGCCGCCGCGCGGTGAGCGCCGGGGGCGCCTACCAGGCGCTGCTGGCGCCGATCGCGCTCGGCCCGGTCGGCCTGCGCAACCGCGTCGTCTCGACCTCGCACCAGACAAGCCTCGTCCACGACCATCTGCCCACCGACGACCTGATCGCCTACCACGAGGCCCGGGCTCGCGGCGGAGCGGGCGCGATCTTCATCGAGGCGACGGCCACCGATCCCACCGGACTGCTCACCGCGCACACCATCGGCGGCTTTCTGCCCGAGGTGGTGCCCGCCTACCGCCGCCTGGCCGACGCCGTCCACGCGCACGACACCAAGCTCTTCGTGCAGTTCAACCATGGCGGACGCGAGCAGATCTCAGCCTCGCCGCGCGCGCCGGCCGCTGCGCCCTCGGCGATTCCCAGCCAGCGCTTCAAGACCGAGCCGCGTGCCCTCACCCACACCGAGATCTCCAAGCTCATCGCGGGCTACGCGATCTCGACCGAACACGCCGCGGCGGGTGGCCTGGACGGAGTCGAGCTGTCGATCTCGCACGGGTACCTGCCCGCCCAGTTCCTCTCGCGGCAGAGCAACCGGCGCGGCGACGCGTGGGCCGGCCACGACCTCACCGCGCGGTTGCGCTTCTCCACGGAGGTCCTGACGGCGATGCGCGAGACGGTGGGCGAGCGGCCCATGGCGGTGGGCGCACGCCTCTCGGCCGACGAGCTCACCCCCGGCGGCATGAACATCGAGGACTGCATCGAGGCCGTCCTGCACCTCCACCAAGACGGCCTCCTCGACTTCGTCTCGCTGGTCCTCGGCCATTCGGCGTTCCCCGCCGCCTCGACCTGGATCGCGCCACCGCCCCCCACGCCGGTGGCCGCCATCGCCCTGCCCGCCGCCGCCATCCGTGCCGCGCTCCCGCAGAGCCTGCCCGTCCTGGCCACGACGCGCGTCGCCGACCTCGACGCGGCCGAGCGTCTGGTCGGAGACGGCGTCGCCGACCTCGTCGGCCTGACCCGGGCCCTCATCGCCGACCCCGACCTCGTGGCCAAGACACTCGCCGGCCAGACCGACGAGGTCATCGAGTGCATCGGCTGTAACCAGGCCTGCATCGGCCACTACCACGCCGGAGTGCCGATCGGCTGTGCCGTCAACGCGCGCACCGGCCGGGAGCTCACCCTGGGCGAGATCAACCACCACACCATCCCCCACGCCACCGGCCAGGCGCGGCGCCTGCTGATCATCGGAGCCGGGCCCGCCGGCGCGGCCGCCGCGATCGAGGCCGCGCACGCCGGCGACGACGTGACCCTGGTCGAGCGCGAGCCCGAGCTCGGCGGCCAACTGCGGCTGGCCGGCCTGGCCCCCGCCCACACCGAACTGTGGGAGCGCTACCGGCGCTCGACCACCGCGCGCCTGCGCGCCGCCGGGGTCACGCTGCGCTTCGACACCGAGGGCGACGCCGAGCTCGCCGCCGGCTATGACGCGGTGGTGCTGGCCAGCGGTGCGCGACCATATCTACCCACCGTGCCCGCCACCGTGCTCCAGATTGTCCCCGCCTGGGATGCCATCCGCTCGCCGCAGGACGTCGCCGGCCCCGTCCTCGTCGCCGACTGGGGCGGCGGGTGGGACGGATTGGACGCCGCCGAGCGCCTCGCCGGCGCGGGCCGGCAGGTGACCTTCGCCTGCGCGGGGCTGCTCCCCGGCGAGACCGTGCACCAGTACCAGCGCAACCTGTACCTCGGCCGCCTGGACGAGCAGGGGATCACCATCCTGCACCACCACGAACTGGCGCTCGACACGCCCGCGCTGGAGCTGCGCCACGTGTTCTCGGGCGCTCGCAAGCCGCTGCCCGACGTCGCGACGCTCGTCCTCGCCCAAGGTCGGATTCCCGCCGATGAGCTGTGGGCCACGCTCGAGTCCCATCCCGCGGCGGTGCGCGTCGGCGACGTGCTGGGCCCGCGCACGCTGGAGGAGGCGGTGCTTGAGGGCACCCGGGCGATCCTCGAGCCGTCGTTCGCCGACGCCGCGCCGGAGGCGGGCTGATGGCCAAGCGCATCGGCGGACACCTTGTCGCCGAGAGCCTGGCCGCGCTCGGGGCCGAGGCCGCCTTCGGCGTTCCCGGAGTCCACGCGCTGCCGATCTGGGAGGGCCTGCGCGAGGGCCCGATCTCGGTCTATGGGACGCGGACCGAGCTGGCCGCCGGGTTCGCCGCCGACGGCTACGCCCGGTCCAGCGGCCGGCCCGCGCCGCTGCTGCTCTCCACCGGTCCCGGGGCGCTGAACTCGCTCACCGCGCTGATGGAGTCCGCCAGCGCGCACGTGCCCGTGGTGGCGGTCTCCAGCCAGATTCCGTCGCACCTGATCGGGCGCGGGCGGGGCTACCTGCACGAGCTGCCCGACCAGCTGGCCTCGTTCGCCCCCATCGTCAAGGACGCCGCGCGGGCCCACAGCGTCGAGTCGATCCCCGGCCTGCTCGCCCAGGCGTGGCGGATCGCGCTCACCCCGCCCAGCGGGCCCGTGTACCTCGAGATCCCCGTCGACCTACTCCGCGCACCGGCCCCGGGCGGCCCGGTGACGACGCTCGAGGCGATGGTGGAGCGCCAGTGCGCGCCGCTCGAGCAGGTGACCGCCGCTGCGACGCGCCTGGCCCACGCCCGGCGCCCAGTCATCTGGGCCGGCGGCGGAGTCCTGCGCTCCGCCGCCACGCGGGAGCTGGTGGAGCTGGCCGAGCTGCTGCAGGCCCCCGTGGCCACGACGTACATGGGCAAGGGCGCGATGGACGCCGATCACCCTCTCGCCGCCGGAGCGGCCTGCGACGACGCGGCGCTGCAGGAGCTGCTGTCGGGCGCCGACGTGGTGCTGTGCGTCGGCACCGAGCTCGGCGCCGAGACGACCGCCCAGTACGGGCTGCGCTTCGGCGGACAGGTCATCCACCTCGACGCCGCCCCCGAGCGCATCGGGGTCAACTACAGCGCCATGCCGCTGGTCGGCGACGCCAAGCTGACGCTGCTGGCCCTGGTCGCCGAGCTCTCCCATGAGCACCCCGAGCCGTCGGCCTCCGATGCCCGCGAGCGCGCGGCGGCGGTGCACGAGCGCATCCGCTCCGGCCTTGCCTCCCAAGGACGCGAGGTGGAACTGCGCCTGCTGGACACCATCGAACAGACGCTGCCGCACAACGCAGTCACCGTCTGGGACATGACCATCCTCGCCTACTGGGCCGCCCCGCACCTGCGCCTGGGGGCCGGCCAGCAGTTCTTGTACCCGATGGGCTCAGGGACGCTCGGCTACGCCTGGCCGGCCTCGATCGGCGCGCGCGTGGCGCAGCCGGAGCGCCCCGTGCTCGGCGTCATGGGCGACGGCGGATTGCAGTACACGATCGCCGAGCTGGGGACCGCGGCCCAGCACGAGATCGCTGCCAAGCTGCTCGTCGTCGACGATGGTGGCTACGGGATCCTGCGCGAGTTCCAGCGCGAGAGCTTCGGGCAGACGACCTCGGTCGAGCTGCCCGGCAAGAACCTCGAGGCGATCGCCGCCGCCTACGGCGTGGCGGTGCGCACCGCCACGCCGGAGAACCTCGGCCAGCAGTTGCGATGGGCGCTGAACGAGCCCGGCCCCGCCGTGGTGGTCCTGCGCCAGCTCATCGCGGCGGCGCAGCCAACCGCCTAGCCGCCCGCTCGAGCTCAGCCGGTTCGCAGCCCAGCTCCAGCGACGCCGCCGCCAGCGACATCGCCACGTAGGCCTCCGGGGTGTGCTCGGCGTCGCCGAGGACCATGTGAACGGCCAGCCCGTCGGTGAGCGCCGACAGGCGTAGGGCCACCGCGTCGGGGTCGGCGACGCTCCACTCCCCGCGCTCGCACCCGTGGGCGACAACGTCGGCGATCGTCCGGCGCCAGCGTTCGTGGAAGGCGCGTTGGGAGTTCGCCGTCTCGGGGTGGTGGCGCGAATACACCCACAGGTCCATCCACAGCGGCCAGTCGCTGGTGCTGGAGCGCACGAAGAGACAGGCGATCCGCTCGGCCGCGCTGTCGAGCTCTTCCAGCTCAGTGAGCAGCGGCTCGTAGAAGGAGTCGTCGGCCTCGGCGATGGCCTGCGCGAAGAGCTGGTCCTTGGAGCCGAAGTAGTAGACGACGCTCGTGGCGCTGATCCCAGCACGCTTGGCCACGTCGGCCAGGCGCACATCCCACAGCCCCCGCTCACCGATGAGCGCCACCGTCTTGGCCAGGATCTGCGGCCGGCGCACGTCGTCGAGACGCCGCCGGGGCCGCTGCTGTACGTTTCCACTTGAAACGGTCATTTCAAGTCATTGTTTCAAATGTTGGTTTCGCCGGCCACCCCGTCCATGAGCTCCCGCCCCATCGACGTCCTCTTCGACCCCGCCTCGGTCGCGGTCGTCGGCGCCTCCGAGGACCCGCGCAAGTGGGGCAACTGGCTGGCCCAGGGCGCCCTGCGCGGCGAAGCCCATCGTCCCGCCTACCTCGTCAACCACCGCGCCGCCACCATCCTCGGCCGCCGGGCCTACCGGTCGCTTGACCAGCTGCCCGCCGCGCCCGAGCTGGTCGTCATCGCCGTGCCCGGGCCGGCCATCGCGCCGACCGTCGATGCGGCGCTGGAGGCGGGGGCGCGCGCGCTGGTCGTCATCAGCGCCGGCGCGGGCGGCGCGGCACGCTCTGACCAGGACGCCGTCCTGGCCGCGCGTGTGCGCGACGCCGGAGCGGTGCTGCTGGGCCCCAACTGCCTGGGCGTCCTTGACTCGGGGCGCCGCCTGGAGCTGGTGCCCAACCCGCTGCCCGCCGGCGCCATCGGGCTCATCTCCCAGAGCGGCAACCTCGCGCTGGAGATCGGCCTGATGGCCGCCCCCGAGGGGCTGGGCTTCTCCCGCTTTGCCTCGCTGGGCAACCAGGCAGACCTCGGCGCCACCGAGCTGGTGGAGGCCTTCGCCGCCCACGACGCCACCGAGGTCATCGCCGTCTACATCGAGGACTTCCGCGACGGGCGCGCCTTCGCGCGGGCCGCCGCCGCGGCGGTGCGGGCCGGGACCCCGGTGCTGGCCCTGGCCATCGACCACGCTGGGGCGGGCGCGCGCGCCGTCCGCTCGCACACCGGCGCGCTGGCCTCCGACGGCGCCGCCATCGACGCCGCGTTCGCGGCCGCCGGCGTGCAGCGCGTGCACACCCCGCGTGAGCTCGTCGACGCCGCCCAGGCGCTGCTGCGCTGTCCCCCGTCACGCGGGCGCCGGGTGGCCGTCCTGGGCGACGGCGGCGGCCACGTGAGCATCGCCGCCGCGGTGGCGACGCGGGCCGGCCTCGA
>DASXCN010000182.1:0-3368 GCA_036491155.1 Solirubrobacteraceae bacterium
CGATGACCCCACCAGCGTCCTCAGCGACAACCCGGTGCTCGCCCCCGTCGCCCAGGACGGCGGCTCCCAGCACCTCGGTGAGCGCACGCTGCATCAGGGCATGTCGGGCCACGACGTCCGGGTGCTCCAGGGCTACCTCACGCTCGCCGGCTTCCCGACCGAGGTCGACGGCGACTTCGGCTCCGGCACGCAGGCCACCGTCGTCAAGTTCGAGAATGCCAACGGGCTCGCTGCCAACGGCGTCGTCACCTACGCCCAGTCCCAGGCTCTGCGCCAGGTCGTCGCCAAGGCGATGACCTCCGCCGGCCCGGTCTCCAAGGCGACGCTGAACTCCGACGGCACCGTGACGCCGCCCGCGGGCGCGCCGGCGTCCGTCGTGGAGGCGATCAACGCGGCCAACTCGATCATCGACAAGCCCTATGCCGTCGGCGGCGGGCACGGCAAATGGAACGACTCGGCCTATGACTGCTCGGGCGCGGTGAGCTTCGCCCTGCACGGCGCCAACCTGCTCTCGGCCCCCGAGGACTCCACCCAGCTCGAGTCCTACGGCAGCGCCGGCGCCGGCAAGTGGATGACGATCTACGCCGATTCCGCGCACACGTTCATCGTGATCGGCGGGCTGGCCTTCGACACCGCCCATTGGGGCCCGACGACCCCCAGCGGCACCGGCCCGCGTTGGCTGACCGCGGCCAACGTCCTCTCCAACCTGCAGGACGGCGGCAACTACATCATCCGGCACCCGCCGGGCCTGTAGGGAGCCGCTCACCCCGCTGAGGGGTGTGACGCGGCGCCGGCGGCGCACCCGCGCCGGTCCGTGCCGCGCGGTTGCCCGTGCCATCCAGCCCGATGGTCGCGCAATCAACCATCTAGCATCCACAGGGCACCATGTCCGCCCTGTCTGAGCTGTACACGATCCCGCAGGAGCACGTCGACTTCCGCGACACCATCCGCGAGATCGCCCAGCGGCGGATCGCGCCGCGCGCAGCTCAGATCGACGAGGACGCCGCCTACCCGCACGACCTGCGCAAGCTCCTGGCCGAGCAGGACATCCTGGGCCTTCCGTTCGAGGTCGAGCATGGCGGCACCGGCACCGGGGCGCTCATGCTCAACATGGCCGTCGAGGAGATCGCCAAGGCGTGCGCGTCGACCGCGCTCATCCTGATGATCCAGGAGCTCGGGACGCTGCCGATCAAGCTCTTCGGCTCCGACGAGCTCAAGAACCGCTTCCTTCCGCGCTGCGCCAGCGGGGAATGGTCGCCCGCGTTCGCGCTGTCCGAGCCCGAGGCGGGCTCCGATCCGGGGGGCATGATCACGCGCGCCGTCCAGGACGGCGACGAGTGGGTGATCGACGGGGCCAAGAACTGGATCACCAACCTCGGCGTCGCCGACTTCTACGTCTGCTTCGCCGTCACCGACCGCGAGGCCGGGCACTCGCACGGGATCACCGCCTTCGTGGTGGAGGCCGACCGCCCCGGCTTCAGCGTGGGCAAGCTTGAGCACAAGCTCGGCATCCGCGGCTCGCCGACCGGGCAGCCGATCTTCGACGGCGTCCGGGTGCCGCAGGAGAACGTGATCGGCGACGTCAACGAGGGCTTCAAGGTGGCCATGGGCACCCTGGACCGTTCCCGCCTGGGCGTGGCCGCGCAGGCGCTGGGCATCGCCCAGGGCGCCACCGACTACGCCGCCGCCTACGCCCGCGAGCGCAGGCAGTTCGGCAAGCCGATCAACGCCTTCCAGGCCATCCAGTTCAAGCTCGCCGACATGGAGACACAATGCGCCGCCGGGCGCGAGCTGCTCTACCAGGCGTGCGCCAAGGTCGACCGGGGCGACGCCGACATCGGCAAGTACTCGGCGATGGCCAAGCTGTTCTGCTCCGACGTGGCGATGAAGGTGACCGTCGAGGCGGTGCAGGTGCTGGGCGGCTACGGCTACGTCAAGGAGTACCCGGTGGAGCGGATGCTCCGCGACGCCAAGATCACCCAGATCTACGAGGGGACCAACGAGATCCAGCGCCTCGTGATCGCGCGGACGATGAGGTAGGCAATGCGCAACCCGCCCAACCAGCCGCCCACCCTTCGCCGTATCCTCTTCGCCGCCGTCGCGGCCCTGACGATCGGGCTGGGCGTGGTGAGCGTGCTCACCGGCTTCAGCGACTCGCCGTCCGTCCGCCTGCTTCAGGGCATCGCCGTCTTCGGTGCCGGGGCGGCCATCATCGGCGGCGTCGTGGTCCTGGCCATGACCCGCATGGCCGATTGGCGCGACCCCGCCTCCGAGGCGGAGTTCGAGGCCATCGTCCAGCGCGCCGAGGAGCTCGCCGCACTCGGTTACGACGGCACGCCGTCCGAGGCCGCGTATGGCGGGGGCGGGGACGCGTACGGCGCAGACGACGACGAGTTCGAGCTCTCAAGCGACGAGGATTTCAAGGCGCTCGTGCGCTCCGCGCTCGACGAGTTGCCATTGGAGTTCCACCGCGCGCTCGAGCACGTCGCCGTTGTGGTGTCAGACGGCGGCCGCGCCCGCCGCGCCTACGGCCTGTACCAGGGCGACACCGTGGCCCGCGACTACTTCCACGACCGGATCGTCATCTTCCGCGACACCCTCATGCGCGACTTCGGCCACGATCCTGAGCTGCTCAAGGCGCAGGTCAGACGGACCGTACGTCACGAGCTCGCCCACCATCTCGGCTGGGGCGAGCAGGGCGTCCGGGGCCTCGGCCTCTGACCCCGGCAACCTGACCCCGACGCCCACCAAGGAGAGACCCGCCCATGCCCGAAGCCGTGATCGTCGACGCCATCCGCACGCCCATCGGGCGCGCGGGCAAGGGGTCGCTCAAGAGCGTGCGCGCGGACGAGCTCGCGGCGCTCCCGATCCGCACGCTGATCGAGCGCAACCCCGACGTCGACTTCGCCCAGACCAACGACGTGCTCATGGGCGCCGCCTCCGGGGTCGGGGAGCAGGGCTACAACGTCGGGCGCACCGCGGCGCTGTTGGCCGGCCTGGACCACCACGTCCCCGGCTGCACGGTCAACCGCTTCTGCGCCTCGTCACTGATGACCATCCGCATGGCGTCGCACGCGATCCGCGCCGGCGAGGGCGACCAGTACATCGCCGCCGGAGTCGAGGCCGTGTCGCGCGCCGGGCTGGGCGCGGGGATGATGGAGGAGACCAAGAACGCCAAGCTCGACGGCTCCGAGGGCTCGCTCTACGACGTCTACATCCCGATGGGGATGACCGCCGAGAACGTCGCCGAGCGCTGCAAGGTGACCCGCGAGCAGCAGGACGAGTGGGCGGTCATCTCCCAGAACCGCGCCGTCGAGGCGCGCGACTCGGGCCACTTCGACGCCGAGATCGTCGCGGTGACCGTCCCC
>DASXCN010000183.1:0-4877 GCA_036491155.1 Solirubrobacteraceae bacterium
TGGCAGAAGACGATGATCGGGACGGGGCCGTTCAAGCTCAAGAGCTACACCCAGAACGTCGGCGCCAACTTCGTGGCCAACCCCGATTACTGGGGCGCCAAGCCCAAGCTGGCCGGGAGCGCGTGGACCTTCTACCAGAGCCAGTCGCCGATGATCCTGGCGCTGCAGGGCGGCCAGGTCGACATGATCAGCGCCCTGTCGCAGGCGGGGGCGAGCGCGTTGTTCAACAACCCCTCCTACAAGATCGTCCAGATCCCGGCCTCGCTGCACCGCGAGCTGTCGGTGCGGACCGACCACACGCCGTTCAACGACCCGCGCGTCCGGCAGGCGATGGCGCTGTCGGTGGATCGGCCGGGACTGGTCAAGGCGCTGCTCGCCGGGTTCGGCACGCTCGGCAACGACAGCCCGTTCGCGCCGATCTTCGCCACCACCGACAAGTCGGTGCCTCAGCGCGCTCTGGACGTGGCCAAGGCCAAGCAGCTGATGAGCGCTGCCGGCCATTCGTCCGGGATCAACGCGACGCTGTTCACCGAGCAGTTCCAGGAGATCCCGCAGCTGGCCCAGGCCTTCGCCGCCGGCGCCAAGAACGTGGGCATCAACATCACCCTCAAGGTCGAGACCCAGGACGCCTACTACGGCAAGGCCACGTTCGGCAACTCCGACTGGCTTGACGGGGAGATGAGCCTGGTCGACTACGGTGGCCGCGGCGTGCCCAACACGGTGCTCCAGGCGACGTTGACCAGCAAGGGCGTGTGGAACGCGTCCCATTTCAAGAACCCGCAACTGGACTCGCTCTACAAGCAGTTCGTCGCCGCCGTCGACCTGACCACGCAGATGAAGCTGTCGGGTCAGATGCAGACGCTGCTGCTCAACGAGACGCCGCTGATCATCCCGTACTTCGAGGACGAGCTGAACGCCACGCTCCCCAACGTGCACAACGTTCTGGGTAGCCAGATCCAGCAGACGTTCCTCGGCTCGGCGTACATGACCTGAGTCGAGTCGCTCCGGCAGGAGCGCTCGCAACCCACATGCATCAGAGCACCTTGCGCGACCCGGGCCAGGCCCCGCTTCGGGAGTACCTGGTCCCGGCCGCGCTGGAGCTGCCCTCCAACGCGGCCTACCTGGAGCACCTCAGCCGGTCAGAAGGGCCCGGGCTCATCCGGCTGGCCTCCAACGAGAACACCGAGCCGCCGTCGCCGGCGGTCCGGGCGGCGCTGGCCGCGTCCTATGCCGACGCCAACCTGTCCCCGCCGCCGGTGCCGCCGCTGCGGCTGGCGCTGGCCGAGCGCCATGGGGTGGGCCGCGACCAGGTGCTGGTGACCGCGGGGTCGACCGAGGTCATCGACGCGACGCTGCGGACGTTCGTCCGCGCCGGGGACGAGGTGGTGATCCCGGAGCCCTTCTGGCCGGTCTGCCGCCGGCGGCTGCAGGCGCTGGAGGCCAGCATCGTCGGCGTGGAGCTGACGGCCGGGGAGAAGAGCTGGCACTACGACGTGGATCGTCTGATCGGCGCCGTCACCCCGGCGACCCGGCTGATCGTCATCTGCACGCCCAACAACCCGACCGGCAACGCGATGTCGCTGTCCGACGTCCGGCGCGTGGCACAGCTGCAGCTGCCCCTGCTGATCGACGCCGCGTACAGCGACTTCGATCCCGCGGTCGATCTGATGGGCCTGGTCCACGAGTTCCCGCGGGTCGTGGTCACCCGGACGTTCTCCAAGGCGTACTGCCTAGCCGGGCTGCGCGTCGGCTACGGGGTCGGCAGCGCCGAGGTGCTCGATTACGTCGACCGGTTCCTCGTGCCCGGCAGCGCGGTCTCGTCGGCGGCCCTGCACGCGGCCTCGGCGGCGCTGGCGGATGACGCGTACCACGACCACCAGGTCCAGCGGATCACCGGCGAGCGAGAGCGGCTGTTGCCCGCCCTGCGCGGCCTGGGCCTGCGGGTGTGGGAGTCGAAGACCAACTTCCTCTCCATCGACGGCTCCGGTCACCCGGGGGGCGCCGGCGGTATGACCGCAGCGCTCCTGGAGCACGGCATCGTGGTGCGCCCGTTCGATCCGATCGTGCGGATCAGCATTGGCACCGCCGTCGAAAACGACGCGGTGCTGGCGGCCCTGACGGCGATCACCGAGAACGCCTGAGCCGTGTCAGAGCGCGGTGGCCAGCGCCACCGCGGCACCGAGCAGCACGTTGGCGCCGTTGATGCAGTCCTCCAGCTCGGTGAACTCATCCGGATGGTGGCTGATCCCGTCCCGAGAAGGCACGAACACCATCCCGCTGGGGGTGATCCGGGACATCACCTGCGCGTCGTGACCGGCTCCGGAGGGCATCTCGGTCGCGCTGAGCCCGAGCCGCCGTGCCGAGCTTGCCAGCGCCTCGCGAACCGCGGGGTGGGTCAGGGCCGGCGTCCACCAGCCCACCGGCTCGACGTCGACCTCCAGATTCCACCGCTGGGCGGCATCGCGGGCCAGATCGCCGACGACGGCGGCCAGCGAGCGCAGCTCCGGCTCATCCAGGGACCGGACCTCGAGCTTGAGGGTGGCCCGCTCGGGCACCACGTTGAACGCGCCCGGTTCGATCGCCACGTCGCCGACGTTGGCCACGCACCCCGGGAAGTCCCGGCGGATCGTGTCGTGCACCGCCAGCGCCAGCTGGGCCGCCCCGAGGCCCGCGTCGCGCCGTGCGTCCATGGGGGTCGTGCCGGCATGACGGGCGGCGCCCTCGAACACGACCTCAAACGACGCGTTGCCGCGGATGCCGGTGACGATCCCGATCTGGATGCCGGCGGCCTCGAGCACCGGCCCCTGTTCGATGTGCAGCTCCAGGCAGCCGGCGATCGTGGCCGGATCGCGGCGCGCGGCGAACAGGCCCTCCTCGCTGAGGCCCATGCGGTCCAGCTCACCCAGCATCACCGCACGGCCGCTCCGTGGCGCGGCCAGCATCTCCGGCGTGAGCATCCCGGCGATCGCCCAGCTCCCAAGCGTGCCGATCAGGGTCCCCTCCTCGTCGGTGAAGTCGATCGCCTCCAGCGTCACCGGCAGCCGGAGCCCGCGGTCGGCGACCGTGCGCACCACCTCCAGCGCGCAGAGGACCCCGAGAGCGCCGTCGAACCGTCCTCCGCCCGGCACCGAATCCAGATGTGAACCGAGCATCAGCGTCCGCGGCGCCGGGCCAGCGCCCTCCAGCAGCGCGGAATGATTGCCGGCCGAGTCGATCTGCGTGGACAGGCCGGCGGCGTGCGCCCGCTCGATGAACCACCGCCGGGCGCGGACATGCGCTGCCGAGAACGAGGTACGCTGCAGCCCCGTATCGCCGGTCCAGCCGATGGCGTTCAGCTCCTCGAGGTCAGAGGCGAACCGGTCGGCGTCGATGGTCAGCGGTGCAGTGTCGGCCGAGACGGTCATGGCCGCCACCATAACTGGACACAGTGACCCGCGTCAGGGTCAGGAGGCGATGGGGCATGAACCAGCACAACGACGACCCCGCCGCGCGGTGAGCGCGATGGCGCAAGTGGACGTCATCGACCTGCGATCCGATACCGCCACGCGCCCGACCCCGGAGATGCGCGAGGCGATGCTGCACGCGCCGCTGGGGGATGAGCAGCGCCGGGAGGACCCGACCGTGCTCGAACTGGAGGAGCTCGCCGCCCGGCTTCTGGGGCAGGCGGCGGCGGTCTATCTCCCGACCGCGACCATGGGCAACCAGATCGGCATACGCATCCTGACCCGCCCGGGAGACGAGATACTGGCCGAGGAGTCCTCTCATCTGTTCGCGGCCGAACTGGGCGGGGCCGCGGTCCACTCAGGGCTGTCGACTCGGCCCATCGAGGCTTCAAGCGGGCGCTTCACCGCCCAGCAGGTTCGCGCCAAGCTGCGCGACTGGGGCCGCTTCCATACGCCCCGGACGACGCTGCTGGCGGTTGAGGACACCCACAACGCGTCCGGCGGCAGCTACTGGCGCCCCGAGGAGCTCAGCGCCGTCATCGACGCCGCCCGCGACGCAGGGTTAAAGCTCCACCTCGACGGCGCACGCGTGTTCAACGCGGCCGTGGCGCGCGGGCGTCCGGCGGCGCAGGACGCCCGCCAATTCGACACCGTGTGCGTGTGCCTGTCGAAGGGGCTGGGCGCCCCGCTCGGCGCGGTGCTGGCCGGATCAGAGGAGCTGATGGAGCGGGCGCGGCTGGAGAAGCATCGCTTCGGCGGCGCGATGCGCCAGGCAGGCGTCGTGGCCGCCGCCGGGCTCTACGCCCTACGCCACCACGTCGACCGGCTGGCCAGCGACCACGCGCGGGCCCGCCGGCTCGCCGAGGGGCTGGCCGCGAGCGGGGTGGGGGTCCGCCTGGATCGAGTGGAGACGAACTTCGTCCAGGTGGAGGTGGGAACGGATCCGCCGGCGGCCGCCCGACGGCTGGCGGAGCACGGCGTGCTCCTGTCCGGGACGCTTGAGCCGGCGGTGTTCCGGGCGGTCACCCACCTCGACATCGGCGACCAGGAGATCGACGCTGCGATCGAGCGCATCCCGCGAGCGCTGGCGAGCGTGGCCGCCTGAGCGCGGCCGGCTCAGCTGCCCGGGCGCTCCCGGCGCAGGTGGCGCCCGGGCGATCGCGACCCCACCAGCTCCCCGTCGAGCACCATCAGCTCGCCGCGGCGCAGGACCGTGCGAACCGCCCCGGGGACCGTCATCCCTCGCCAGGCGGGGTAGTCGTCGCCGATCGTCCAGCTCCCGTCGGGGTCCCAGATCGCGACGTCGGCGTCGGCGCCCGGCTGCAGTGCCCCCTTGGCCGGCAGACCGAAGGCCCGCGCGGGGCCGGTGGCCAGCAGGGCCGCCATCCGCTGCATCGAGATCCCGCGGCGCAGGCCTTCGCCCAGCAGCATCGG